>NZ_JBMDKG010000021.1:0-134345 GCF_057809595.1 Variovorax sp. FG153 | reverse complement strand
TACTTTCTTTTGGCGAAGCAAAAGAAAGTGACTCGCCCGCCGGGGCGAGACCCGGTCAACAGCCTAAAAACAGAACACAACCCCAACCCAAGCCCCACCCCAAAGGCTTCCTAAAATCACCCCTCCCCCCGTACCCGCCCTTATCCAGAATAAGCATCCAACCGCCCGCAAACCCGCATGAACACTGGCGAATAAGCTTATCCGCATAAGGCGCGAACCAAAAAATAGTTTGGTTCCATAAGGCACGCTTTCAGAATCCCGGCTTCTTGCTGGCGCGCTGGACGCACCGCACTTCAAGACAAGACTCACGCACGATGTACCAATACACAGACTTCGACCGCCAGTTCGTTCATCAACGAGCCGCCCAATTCCGCGACCAGCTCGAGCGCTGGCAAAAGGGCCGCCTCCACGAAGACGAGTTCCGTCCCCTGCGCCTGCAGAACGGCTGGTACGTGCAGCGCTACGCCCCGATGCTGCGCGTGGCCGTGCCCTACGGCGAACTCTCGAGCCGGCAGCTGCGCGTGCTCGCGAAGATCGCCCGCGAGTACGACGAGCCCGAGGCCGAGGTCTACAAGAAGGCCATCGAGACCCAGGGCCAGCTCGGCAGCCAGAAGCTGCCCACCCACTACGCCCACTTCTCGACCCGCCAGAACGTCCAGTTCAACTGGATTCCGCTCGCCAAGTCGGCCGACGTGATGGACCTGCTCGCCTCGGTCGACATGCACGGCATCCAGACCAGCGGCAACTGCATCCGCAACATCACGAGCGACGAACGCGCCGGCATCGCGATCGACGAGGTGGCCGATCCGCGCCCCTACGCCGAAATCATGCGCCAGTGGAGCACGCTGCATCCCGAGTTCGCGTTCCTGCCGCGCAAGTTCAAGATCGCGATCACGGGCGCCGACGAGGACCGCGCGGCCACGGGCTGGCACGACGTGGGCCTGAAGCTGGTGAAGAACGAGGCCGGCGAGATCGGCTTCCGCGTGCAGGTGGGCGGCGGCATGGGCCGCACGCCGATCGTGGGCACGGTGCTGCGCGAGTTCCTGCCGTGGCAGCAGATCATGAACTACCTCGAGGCCGTGATCCGGGTCTACAACCGCTATGGCCGCCGCGACAACATCTACAAGGCGCGCATCAAGATCCTGGTGAAGGCCGAAGGCCAGCGCTACATCGACGACGTCGATGCCGAGTACAAGCAGATCCTCGAGCACGACGGCGCGCCGCACACCATCACGCAGGCGGAGTTCGACCGCGTGGCCGCCTCCTTCGTGCCGCCGGAACTGGCCACCCGCGTGCTGCAGAGCGCCGAGAAGACCGACGCCGAGCTGCGCGCCCATGCCGCCGACGACGTGCAGTTCGCTCGCTGGCTCGCGCGCAACGTGGCACCGCACAAGAACCCGGCCCTGCGCGCGGTCACGCTGTCGTTCAAGCGCCTGAAGCAGGCGCCCGGCGATGCCTCGGCCGACCAGCTCGACACGCTCGCGCAACTGGCCGACCGCTTCTCGGCCGGCGAAGCCCGCGTGACGCACGACCAGAACGTGGTGCTGCCCTGGGTGCACGCCGAAGACCTGCATGCGCTGTGGCTCGCAGCCCGCGCGGCCGGCTTCGCGAGCGCCAACGTGCACCTCTTGACCGACATGATCGCCTGCCCCGGCGGCGACTTCTGCGCGCTGGCCAATGCGCGCTCGATCCCGATCGCCGAGGCGATCACCGAGCGCTACCAGGACCTCGACGAACTCGACGACATCGGAGAGATCGACCTGCACATCAGCGGCTGCATCAACTCCTGCGGCCACCACCACAGCGGCCACATCGGCATCCTGGGCGTCGACAAGGACGGCAAGGAGTGGTACCAGGTCACCCTCGGCGGCTCCGACGGCTCGGCCCTCAGCGGCGCGCCGCAGGCCGGCAAGGTGGTCGGCCCCTCGTTCTCGGCGGCCGAAGTGCCGGGCGTGATCGAGGCCGTGCTCACGACCTACCGCGACACGCGCGAGAACGGCGAGAACTTCATCGACACGCTGCGCCGCGTCGGACCCGACCCGTTCAAGGCCGCGGCCAACGGTGCGCGTTTCAAGGTGGAGGAAGCAGCATGAACAAGACCCTGAACATCCTGGCGGCCGAGGAGCACGTGGACGACGGCGACCCGAAGGTGCTGCAACTGGCGAACGACGCCGATCCGCTCGCGATCGAGGTCTGCCTGTCGGACATCGAACGCATCGACCTGCACTTCCCGAAGTTCACCGACGGCCGCGCCTACAGCCAGGCCTTCCTGCTGCGTCGCCGCCTGGGCTTCAAGGGCGACATCCGCGCCACCGGCGACGTGCTGATCGACCAGCTGGTGCAGATGGAACGCACCGGCTTCTCGAGCGCCGTGCTCAAGGAAGGCGTGGACGCCTCCGACGCGCAGCGCCAGTTCGACCGCTTCTCGGCCTTCTACCAGGGCGACGCGGTGCAGACCGCGCCGCACTTCGCGGCCGGCAATTGAGTACCTCCTGCAAAGCCTGATTCATCCATGAGCATCGACCTCGCACGCATCAACACCGAACTCGGCCGCAACGCCGAAGGCCTGGTGGACTGGGCCATCGGCCTGGGCCAGAACGCGATCGTCACCACCAATTTCCGGCCCTTCGAGGCCGTGATCCTGCACATGGTGACGCGCGCCAAGCGCGACGTGCCGGTGATCTGGATGGACAACGGCTACAACACCGAGGCCACCTACCGCTTCGCCGACGACGTGACGAAGCAGCTGGGCCTGGACCTGCACATCTACCTGCCGCGCCGCTCGCGCGCGCACCGCGAGGCGGTCGACGGCCCGACGCCGGCGCTCGACGATCCGCGCCACGCCGCCTTCACCGAGGAAGTGAAGCTCGAGCCCTTCGCGCGCGCCCTGCGCGAGACGGCGCCCAAGGTCTGGTTCACCGCGCTGCGCGCCACCGACACGGCCGTGCGCGCGCAGATGGAGCCGGTCAGCATCAACCCCGACGGGCTGATCAAGGTCGCGCCGCTCTTGCACTGGTCGTCCAAGGACCTCTACACCTACTGCGAGGCGCACGGCCTGCCGAACAACTTCGACTACGTGGACCCGACCAAGGGCGAGGACAACCGCGAATGCGGCCTGCACCTCTCGCATTGAACGCACGCTCCACGACACTGAACCTCCAGCGCCCCACCCGATGAACGCCCGTACCGAATCCGAACTGCTGCTGCCGCCGGCGCACCTGTCCAACACGCACCTCGATGCGCTGGAAGAAGAAACCATCTTCATCCTGCGCGAAGTGGCCGCGGCCTTCGAGCGCCCCGCGCTGCTGTTCTCGGGCGGCAAGGATTCGCTGGTGCTGCTGAAGTGCGCCGAGAAGGCTTTCGGCGTCGGCCGCCTGCCCTATCCGCTGCTGATGATCGACACCGGCCACAACTTCCCCGAAGTGACCGACTACCGCGACCGGCGCGCCAAGGAACTGGGCGCCGAGCTGATCGTGCGCAGCGTCGAGGATTCGATGAAGCGCGGCACGGTGCGCCTCGCGCACCCGGGCGAATCGCGCAATGCGCACCAGTCGGTGACGCTGCTCGAGGCGATCGAGGAATTCCGCTTCGACGCGCTGATCGGCGGTGCGCGCCGCGACGAGGAGAAGGCCCGCGCCAAGGAGCGCATCTTCTCGCACCGCGACAGCTTCGGCCAATGGCAACCCAAGGACCAGCGCCCCGAGCTCTGGACCCTGTTCAACACCCGCCTCGCACCGGGCGAGCACTTCCGCGTGTTCCCGATCTCGAACTGGACCGAACTCGACGTCTGGCAGTACATCGAGCGCGAGCACGTCGGCCTGCCCTCGATCTACTACACGCACAAGCGCGAGGTGGTCGAGCGCCGCGGCCTGCTGGTGCCGGTGACCGAACTGACCCCGCCGCGCGACGGCGAAACCGTGCAGGTGCGCGACGTGCGCTTCCGCACCGTGGGAGACATCACGACCACCTGCCCGGTCGAGAGCCTCGCGGCCGACGCGGGCGACGTGGTGCTCGAAACGCTGTCGGTCGACGTCAGCGAACGCGGCGCCACCCGGATGGACGACATGACCTCCGAAGCTTCGATGGAAAAACGCAAGAAAGACGGTTATTTCTGACCCACCCCCGTCCCTCGCTCACTTCGTGTAGCTCGACTCCCCCCTCAAGGGGGCGACACCAGCGGCCCGGCAAAGCCGGTTCCGCGGTGTCTCCCGAAAGAAACCCATGACCGCCACCACGCTTCAACCCGAAATCACAGCCGACACCGGCACCGCGCTGCGCTTCATCACCTGCGGCTCGGTCGACGACGGCAAGAGCACGCTGATCGGCCGCCTGCTGGTCGACAGCAAGACCGTGCTGCAGGACCAGCTCGCTGGCGTGCAGCGCGGCGGCGAGACCGACCTCGCGCTGCTGACCGACGGCCTGTCGGCCGAGCGCGAACAGGGCATCACGATCGACGTGGCCTATCGCTACTTCTCGACCGCCAGGCGCAAGTTCATCATCGGCGACGCGCCGGGCCACGAGCAGTACACGCGCAACATGGTGACGGCCGCCTCGGCCGCCGACGCCGCCGTGGTGCTGGTCGATGCCACCAAGCTGGCCTGGGCCGCCGAGGTGGAGGACGGCACCGTGGTCAAGCGCGAGCTACTGCCGCAGACGCGCCGCCACACGCTGCTGACGCACCTGCTGCGCGTGCAGTCGATCGTGTTCGCGGTCAACAAGCTCGACGCCATCGCCGATGCCGGCCTGGCCTTCGAGCGCATCTCGGCCGCGCTCAACGCCTTTGCCGAAGCCGCGGGCGTGCAGGTGGCCGCGATCGTGCCGATCTCGGCGCTCAAGGGCTGGAACGTGGCCACGCGCCATGCCGACTGGGTCGGCTACGAGGGCCCGAGCCTGCTCGAGCTGCTCGAACAGCTGCCGGTGACGGCGCAGGACGAATCGGTGCCCTTCGCCTTCCCGGTGCAGTGGGTCGAGAAGTTCTCGTCCTCGGCCGACACCTCGCAGGGCCGCCGCGTGTTCTGGGGCCGCGTGGCCTCGGGCCATGTCGAGCCGGGCCAGCGCGTGACCGTGCTGCCGAGCAACCAGACCGCCACCGTGGCCCAGGTGCTGAGCCACGCGCGCCAGCCGAAGACCGTGCATGCGGGCCACAGCGCCGGCATCGTGCTCGACCGCGAGGTCGACGTGTCGCGCGGCGACTGGCTGCTGGCACCCGAGGCCTTCGAGCCGGTGCGCGAGATCACCGCCACCGTGGCCTGGCTCGACGACGAGCCGCTGGTCGCGGGCCGCGTCTACTGGGCGCTGCAGGGGCATCGCTGGGTCAAGGCCAAGGTCGCGCGCATCGTCGACCGGGTCAACATCACGACGCTCGAATCCGAGCCCGCGACCCAGCTCGAGGCCAATGCCATCGGCGACGTGGTGCTCGCGCTGCAGCAGCCGCTGGCGGTGCTGCCGTTCACGCGCTCGCGCGCGCTGGGCTCGCTGGTGCTGGTCGATACGGCCTCGCATCGCACTTCCGCGGCCGTCCTCGTGCAGCCGAATGCCGCAAAGGCCTAAAATCAAGGGTTTTTCCCGACCACAGAACGCATACAACGCCAAATGACCCACGTCGTCTCCGAAGCCTGCATCCGTTGCAAATACACCGACTGCGTGGACGTTTGCCCCGTCGACTGCTTCCGCGAAGGTCCCAACATGCTGGTGATCGACCCGGACGAATGCATCGACTGCGCGGTCTGCATCCCCGAGTGCCCGGCCAACGCCATCTTCGCCGAGGAAGACCTGCCGGCCGACCAGATCGCCTTCATCAAGCTCAATGCCGAGCTGGCCCAGGCCGACGGCTGGAAGAGCATCACCAAGCGCAAGCCCGCGCTGCCCGACGCCGACGAGTGGAAGGACAAGACGGGCAAGATCTCGGAGCTGGTGCGCTGATCCCCTCCCCCGCCCCGATCGAGACCGACGCCCTGATCATCGGCGCCGGCCCGGTGGGGCTGTTCCAGGCCTTCCAGCTCGGCCTGCTCGAGATCTCCTGCCACATCGTCGATGCGCTGCCCGCCGCGGGCGGCCAGTGCGTGGCGCTGTACGGTCACAAGCCGATCTACGACATTCCCGGCACCCCGGTGACCAGCGGGCGCGAGCTCGCGCAGTCGCTGCTGGCGCAGGTGGCACCGTTCGAGCCGGTCTTCCATTTCGGCGAGCAGGTCGCCACGCTCGAGCGCCAGGCCGACCAGCGGCTGCTGCTGGGCACCTCGGCCGGCCGCCACTTCCTCGCGAAGACGGTGTTCATCGCGGCCGGCGTCGGCGCCTTCGTGCCCAAGCGCATCGCGCTGGACGACATCGGCCGCTTCGAGGGCGAGTCGCTGTTCTATCACCCCGATTCGCTCGATCGCTTCGCGGGCCAGGCCGTGGTGGTCAATGGCGGCGACGACACGGCGCTCGAAACCGCGATCGCGCTGACCGCCATCGCCAGGCAGGTCACGCTGGTGCACCGGCGCGACGGCTTCCAGGCCGACGAGGCCACGGTGGCCGCGATGCGCGCGCTGGTGGCCGAGGGCCGGCTGGGTTTCCAGGTCGGCCAGCCCAGCGGCTTCGACGGCCACGTGCTGCGCATCGCCACGCCCGATGCCAGCACGGTCGAGCTGCCGCTCGATGCGCTGGTCGCCTGCCTGGGCATCTCGCCGCGCCTCGGGCCGATCGCCGACTGGGGCTTCGAGCTCGAGCGCAAGCAGGTGCCGGTCGACACCGAGAAGTACCAGACGCGCGAGGCCGGCGTGTTCGCGGTCGGCGACATCAACACCTACCCGGGCAAGAAGAAGCTCATCGTCTGCGGCTTCCACGAGGCCACGCTGGCCGCCTGGGGCGCCGCCGCCCTGGTGTTCCCGGGCAAGGCGATCCCGCTGCAGTACACGACCACCAGCACCCGGCTGCACGAGCTGCTGGGCGTGGCCGGCGCCAGGGCCTGAGCCGCGTCAGCCCAGGGCGGGCAGCAGCGCGCGGTACTCGGCGATGAAGCCGCCGATGGCGGCCACGTAGCGCTCGATGTCGGCGTCCCCGAGCGGCAGCGACAGCACCACGAAGCCGCGCGGCGAGGTGTAGATGCCCGCGTTCAGCAGGTGGAAGAACAGCAGCTGGCGCAGCCGCCCGTCGACCGCCGCGAGGTCGGCCACGCGCCGCACCTCGCCCTGCAGGAAATGCGCATTCATCAGCGAGCCCACGCCCGTGAACTGCAGCGCCACGCCCTCCTTCGCGCCCAGCGCATTGAGCCGCGCGCGCATCGCCTCGCCGCGCTCGGCCAGCGCGCCGGCCGCCTCGGGCGTGAACAGTCGGGTGAGGCCCGCCTGGCCGGCCGCCATGGTCATCACGTTGTTGTTGAAGGTGCCCGAGTGCGCGAGCGCGCCGGTGCGTGGGTCGAACTGCGCCATCACGTCGGCGCGGCCGCCGAAGGCGCCGAAGGACATGCCGCCGCCGATGTACTTGCCCAGGGTCGTGAGGTCGGCGCGGATGCCCAGCTCGTTGGCCAGCCCGCGCGGGCCCAGGCGCGAGGTCATGACCTCGTCGAAGATCAGCAGCGCGCCGGCCGCCGTGGCCGCCTCGCGCAGTGCCCGCAGGAAATCGGGCTGCCCCGGGATGCAGCCGGCCGCGCCCTGCATCGGCTCGACCAGCACGGCCGCGATCTGCGAGGCCTGCTCGGCGATGCGCGCGCGCGCCGTCTCGGCGTCGTTGTAGGGCAGCACCAGGAAATCGAAGGGCACGGTGGTGGGCAAGGGCTGGTCGCCGAAGCCCAGCACGCCGCCGTGGTAGCCGCCCGAGAACACCACGATGCG
Source organism: Variovorax sp. FG153 (assembly GCF_057809595.1). NCBI lineage: Bacteria > Pseudomonadati > Pseudomonadota > Betaproteobacteria > Burkholderiales > Comamonadaceae > Variovorax > Variovorax sp. FG153. Next base: position 126,531 of record NZ_JBMDKG010000021.1, on the reverse strand, counting down.
GCGCCGCCCCGTGAAGTGCAGCGCGGCCGTGAGCGCCATCAGGTTGGCCTCGGTGCCCGAGTTGGTGAAGCGCAGTCGCTCGACCTGCGGGAAGCGCTCGCGGATGGTCCGCGCCAGCCGGCCCTCGAGCAGGTTGTGGCCCGTGAGGTTGACGCCGCCCTGCATCGCCTCGATCACCGCCTCGCGGATCTCCGGGGCCGAGTGGCCGTAGACGCCGGCCGTGTACTCGGCGATGAAGTCGGCATAGCGGTGGCCGTCGGCATCCCATAGCGCCGCCCCCTCGCCGCGCGCGATGGTCAGCGGGAACGGCGCGTAGAACAGCACCGAGCGCGTGTTGCCGCCGGGCATGGACTCGGCATTGGCCTCGAACTGGCGCCGGCTGGCGGGGTTGGCCTCGGTGAAGCGGCGGTGCGCCTCGGCCAGGGCATGGTCGATGGGGGCAAGGGTCATGGCGGCTCCTGGAAAGGGTTGAAGGGCTGGAATTGGCGCTTGGCTCAGTATTAATTGATCAATGCTCAATTTTTCGATGTTTATACAATCAATTCATCGACCGAACAATGGCACCCACCCGATGACCACCGCGCGCAAGAAAGCCGCTCCCCCGCCCCGCACCGCCGGCCGACCCGCGGGCGGCGCCGCGCTGACCAAGGGCCGGATCGCCGAGGTCGCGCTGGCGCTGATCGACGAGGCCGGCCTCGGCGCATTCAGCCTGCGCGAGGTGGCGGCACGGCTCGGCGTCTATCCGGCCACGGTGCACTGGCACGTGAGCTCGCGCGAGGCGCTGCTGGCCGAGGTCGCGGCCACGGTCATGGCCGACGTGGCGCCGCCCGCCGATGCCGCGCCGCCGGGCTGGCAGGGCTGGATCGCCGAGCTGTTCCGCCGCTGCCGCGCGGCCGTGCGGCGCCATCCCAACGTCGCGCAGCTGCTGGGCGCGCAGCTGGTGTCCAACGGCAGCCTGCCGACCGCGCTGGTCGAGGGCGTGCTCACGGCACTGACCGAGGCCGGCTTCGAGGGCGAGCCGCTGCGCGAGGCCTACAACTGCACGATCGCGGCAATGCTGGGCTTCCTCACGATGGAGTTCTCGCCGCTGCCCTCGGACAACACGCAGACCTGGGCCGAGGAGCTGCGCGAGCGCGTCCACACCATCCGCCCGCTCGACCACCCGGTGCTCTCGCGCAACCTGCCGCTCCTGGCCAACCGCGCCTTCATCGTGCGCTGGGACAACGGCAGCACGGTGCCGCTGGACAGCAGCTTCGAGCGCCACGTCCAGATGACCATCGACGGCCTCGAGGCCTTCGCGCGGCGCGTCAGGCCGACGTAGGCACGGGCATCGGCACCGCATCGGCCTCGCGCCCGATGCGCAGCAGCGCGTCCTTGAGCCACAGCACGCCGGCGTCGGAATTCGAGCGCCGGTTCCAGCACACGACCGAGCGGTAGCCCTGCAGCTCGAAGGGCAGCGGATGCACCGCGAGCAGCGCGTCGAAGCGCGCGGCCACGCGCAGCGGCATCACCGCCACGTGGTCGGTCTGCGCCAGCAGGTCGACGATCTGGCCGAAGCTGGTCATGGCCACGCTCATGCTGCGCTGGCGGCCCTGGCGCGCGAGCACCTGGTCGATCAGGTCGTCGAGCGCCGAGCTGCCATAGCCCAGGAACACGTGCGGCGCGGCGCAGAAGTCGTCGAGCGAGGCGGCCTCGCCCATCGTCGGATGGCCGCGGCGCACCGCGACCACGTAGCGGTCCTCGTAGAGCAGCGCCGATTCGCAGTCGCTCGGCGGCTGCAGCCGCGGCAGCACGGCGACATCGAAATCGCCCTTGCGCAGCCGCTCGGTCAGCGTGAGGAAGGAGCTGGTCTCCCAGTACAGCCGCACGCGCGAACCGCAGGCCACGAGCTCGTTGGCCAGCCGCGGCAGCAGCAGGTGGCTCGCGTAGTCGCCGCCCGAGATGCGGAAGATGCGCTGCGAATGCTCGGGCTGGAAGCGGTCGTCGGGCTCGAGCATGGCCGACAGGTCGGCCAGCACACGCTCGACCTGGCCCGCGAGCGCCGTGGCGCGCGCGGTGGGCTGCACGCCGTGCGCGGTGCGCGTGAACAGCGGGTCGTCGAAGGTCTCGCGCAGCCGGTTGAGCGAAGCGCTCACCGCGGGCTGGCTCAGGAACAGGCGCGTCGCCGCGCGCGACACGCTGCGCTCGCGCATCAGCGCATCGAAGGTCCGCAGCATGCCGACGTCCAGGCTGCGGATATCACGTCGGGCCATATCTCATATCCAAAGCTTCGAATTGCCCGGGGCACGGGCGGTACTTATCGTCGGGTCCACAAGTACAGCACGACCTGGAGACACGATGAATCCGTTGCGACCCCAGCCGACGCGCCGACGCGCGCTCGGCCTTCTCGGCGCCGTCATGGCCGGCGCCGCCGGCCCGGCCTTCGCGCAGGCGAGTCCGCCCAACTTCCCGACCCGCGTGGTGCGCATCATCCCCTTCGGCTCGGGCGGCGGGCCGATGGACTCGATCGCGCGCATCTACGCCGAGAAGCTCAAGGCGCGCTGGAACCAGCCGGTGATCGTCGAGCCCCGGCCCGGCGCCAGTGGCACCATCGCCGCCGACGCGGTCGCCAAGGCGGCGCCCGACGGCTACACGGTGCTGCTGACGCTGCCGCTCACGCACATCAACAACGTGGTGCTGCAGCCGCGCCTGCCCTACGACCCGGTGAAGGACTTCGAGCCGCTGTCGCAGCTCGCGACCGGCGGGCCGATGCTGATCGCGCGCGCCTCGGCGCCGTTCTCGAACGTGCGCGAGTTCGTCGCCTACGCCAAGGCGCACCGCGGCATCAGCTACGGCACCTGGGGCAACGGCTCGAACGCCCACCTGTTCGGCGAGCTGCTCGCGCGCCAGGCCGGCATCGACCTGATCCACGTGCCCTACAAGGCCGAGGCGGCCGCGCACAACGACCTGTTCGGCGAGGCGCTGGGCGTGGCCTGGGCCAACCCGGCCACCGCGCGCGGGCTGGCCCAGGCCGGCCGCATCAAGGTGCTGGGCATCACCGGAAGGCGCCGCGTGCGCTCGATGCCCGAGGTGCCGACCTTCGCCGAGCAAGGCTTCGCGGGCTTCGACCTCGACAGCTGGATCGGCGTCTACGCGCCCGCGAAGACGCCGCAGCCGGTGCTCGACGAATGGGTCGCCGCGCTGCAGGCGGTCACGCGCCAGCCCGACGTGCAGGAGCGGCTGGCCGGCTACGGCTTCGAGCCGCTGGGCAGCACGCCGGCCGAGTTCCGCGCCGGCCAGAAAGCCGATTTCCCCCGTGTCGCGGACCTGATCAAGGCCGCAGGAGTCACCCCCGAATGAGCACCGTCCTTCCCTCCTCCTCTTCCACGGCCGAATGGCAGCCGGTCGCCTTCGACACCGGCACCGCCTACGGCCGCAAGCCGCCGAGCCACAAGGCCGAGCTGACCGAGGTCGGCGCCGGCACGCCGATGGGCGAGCTGCTGCGGCGCTACTGGCATCCGATCGGGCTGGCCGCCGATGCCAGCGACACGCCGCGCCAGGTGCGCGTGCTCGGCGAGGACCTGATCCTGTTCCGCGACAAGACCGGCCGGCCCGGCCTGGTGCACTGGCGCTGCGCCCACCGCGGCGCCTCGCTCTACTACGGCCGCGTGGAGGAAGGCGGCATCCGCTGCTGCTACCACGGCTGGATGTTCGACGTGCAGGGCCACTGCGTCGACCAGCCCTGCGAGCCCGAGAACGGCGCGCGCACGCGCGGACGCGTGCGCCAGCCCTGGTACCCGGTCGAGGAGCGCTACGGCCTGGTCTGGGCCTACCTCGGCCCGGCCGAGAAGAAGCCGGTGCTGCCGCGCTACGACTGCCTGGAGGTGCTCGACGAGGGCGAGACGCTCGAGGCCGACGACAACAGCATCGGCGGCGGCGGGCCGCGGATCATTCCCTGCAACTGGCTGCAGCACTACGAGAACGTGGCCGACCCCTTCCACGTGCCGGTGCTGCACGGCAGCTTCAGCGGCACCCAGTTCGTGGCGCTGATGGGCCAGATGCCCGAGGTGAACTTCGAGAGCACCGAGACCGGCGTGATGATCACCTCGATCCGCCGGCTCGAGGACGGCCGCGTGTTCCGCCGCGTGGCCGGACCGGTGCTCCCGACCCTGCGCGTGGTGCCGAACCCGCGCGTGGCGGCCTATGGCCGGGTCGAGTCGATCGGCTGGGTGCTGCCGATCGACGACCACAGCTTCCGCATCTACACCGTGGGCCGGGTGAAGCAGCCCGGCGATCTCGCGCGGGTGCGCTCGCGCCTCAACGGCAAGCTGTGGGAGGAGCTCAGCGAGGAGGAGCACCGCCGCTTTCCCGGCGACTACGAAGCACAGGTGAGCCAGGGCGCGATCACCGCGCATTCGGAGGAGCACCTGGCGAGTTCCGACCGCGGCATCGTGATGCTGCGCCGGCTGCTGCAGCGCCAGCTCGACGCGCTGCGCGAGGGCCGCGACCCGGCCGGCGTGAGCTTCGACGCCGACGCGCCGCCGGTGCGCTTCGAGGCCGGCAACTTCCTGCAGGGCGAATGACCGCGGCCGTCGAACGCATCGCGGTGCGCGTCGCGCGCAAGACGATCGAGGCCGAGGGCATCGCGGGCTTCCGGCTCGAGGCGGCCGACGGTGGCGCGCTGCCGCCCTTCGAGGCCGGCGCGCACATCGAGCTGCTGCTGCCCGGCGGCCTGGTGCGGCCCTACTCGCTGTGCAACCCGCCCGCGCGGGCGCCCGGCCACTACGAGATCGGCGTGCTGCGCGAGGAAGCTTCGCGCGGCGGCTCGCGCGCGCTGCACGAGGCGGTGGCCGAGGGCACGCTGCTGCAGGTCGGTACGCCGCGCAATCTGTTCGCGCTCGATGAAGGGGCCGATCACAGCCTGCTGCTGGCCGGCGGCATCGGCATCACGCCGCTGCTCGCGATGGCGCACCGGCTCGCGGCGCTCGGCCGTGACTTCGCGCTGCACTGCTGCAACCGCAGCGCGGCACGCGCGGCCTACCGCGAGCGGCTGCGGGCGGCGGCCTTCGCCGACCGGGTGTTCTTCCACGACGACGACGGCCCGCCCGCGCAGCGCATCGACCTGGCCGCCACCATCGGCGAACCGGCGCCTGGGCGCCAGCTCTACGTCTGCGGGCCGAACGGATTCATCGAAGCGGTGCGCGCCACGGCCCGCGCGCGCGGCTGGCCCGAGGCGCGCGTGCATTTCGAATGCTTCGCGGGCACGCTGCCGCCCGTCGAAGAGGCCAGCAGCTTCGAGGTGCAGCTGCGCAGCAGCGGCCGCGTGGTGCGCGTGCCGGCCACGCTCAGCGTGGTGGATGCGCTCGCGGCCGAGGGCATCGAGATCCCGGTGTCCTGCGCCCAGGGCGTCTGCGGCACCTGCCTCACGCGCGTGCTCGAGGGCGAGGTCGCGCACCACGACCTGTTTCTCACGCCCGCCGAGCAGGCGGCCAACGACCAGTTCCTGCCCTGCTGCTCGCGCGCGCGCTCGCCGCGGCTGGTGCTCGATCTCTAGGGTGCCTCTTTCTCCTCGAGCAGTTCGTGGAGCACCATGCGCGTCTGCCGGCCGCGCAGCGCCACCTGCTCCTCGATGCGGCGCGTGGGCAGCCGCCCCGCGAGCCCCGCATGGGTGGTGTCGGACATCAGCGTGCGCGTGCCCAGTTCCTTGTTGCTGCCCTCGATGCGGCTTGCGGCGTTGATCACATCGCCGAGCGCGGTGTAGGAGAGCCGGTCGCTGGACCCGAGCACGCCGGCGATCACCACGCCGGTGTGCATGCCGATGCGCGTGTGGAAGGGCTGCAGCCCCTCGGCCTGCCAGCGGCGATTGAGCTCGGCCATCTCGGCATGCAGCTCGAGCGCCGCGAGGCAGGCGCGGTACTCCGCATCGGGGAGTTCGAGCGGCGCGCCCCACAGCACCATGATGCCGTCGCCCATGTACTTGTCGACCACGCCGCCATGGCGCGCGAACACGCGCTGCGCGAGGTTGAAGTACTCGGTGAGCTGGCGCACCAGCAGGTCGGCCGGCATCGACTCGGCGATGCTCGTGAAGCCCTCGACGTCGGTGAACATCGCCGTGATGCGGCGCGGCGAGCCGCCGGGCGCCAGCGCATGGCCCTCGGCCACGAGCTGGCGGATCAGGTGCACCGGCACGAACTTGCTGAAGGCCCGCAGGCTGCGCGCGGAATCGTCGAGCGCCTGGTTCAGGTGCTGGATCTCGAGCACGCGGCTTGGCTGCTGCGGCAGGTCGTCGAGCTCGAGCCGGCCGATGCGGCGCGCGGTCTGCGACAGGTTCTCGATCGGCGCGGTCACCAGCTTCGACAGCCGCAGCGAGATGAAGAGCGCGAAGGCCAGGAAGGCCAGGGTCAGCAGCAGGCCCCAGCGCACCAGGCGCTCGAGGCCGGCGAGCAGCTCGGACTCGGGCTCCCAGCTGATCAGTTCCCAGCCCGTGGGGCCGATGCGCGAGGACTCGACCCGGTAGCGCTCGCCCGCGTGGGTGACCACGAAGCTCTCGTCCTCGACGTTCTCCGAGATGCCGTGCGTCAGCATGTACGCATGCACCGCGCCGAGCACGCCGCCCTCGGGCAGGCGCAGTTCGCGCACCGGATCGGGATGGTCGCTGCGCGCCAGCACATGGTGGTCGTCGCTCAGCAGCACGCTCTGGCCCGGGCCGCGGCTGCCGAACTGGCGCACCAGCGTCGACAGGTGGCCCAGCGACAGGTGGCCGACCACCACCAGCGACTGCAGGTGCCGCCCTTCCCCGTCGAGCCGCTCGGCCGGCTGGGCGTAGCTCACGCCGAGCTCCTCGCCGTCGTCGAAACGGAACGGCGGCGTCCACACCGGCGCCTTCCGTGCCAGCGCCTCGCGGTACCAGGCGCGCTCGGTGGCGTCGTGGTCGCTGCGGAAGGATTCGATGCGCGTGGTCGCGAAGCGCTGGCGCGGATCGCCGCCCTCGATGTCGACCGAGCGCTTGTATGCCCAGGTCTCGGTGCTGAAGGCCGGATCGCGCACCACCTGGCGGATCGCCGACACCGGGTAGCGCTCGGCCATCAGCAGATGACCGTCGTCGCTGGCCACGCCGAGGCTGTCGAGCTCGGTCGCTTCCTCGAGCAGGGTCCACAGCATCTCGGCACTGCGCTCGCCGTCCTCGCCCAGCGGATGCAGGCTCGGCGAATCGCCGACGGCATGCACCACCGCCTGGGTCTTGGCGAGGAAGGCCAGCACGTTGTCCTCGACGCGGTCATGGCTCACCTTGTGTGCCGACTCGCCGACGCGCGACACCAGCCGCTGCGCGCCCCAGTAGCCGAGCGCCACCAGCAGCAGCGACTGGACCAGCGCGACGGCGCAGACGATGGTGCCGACGTCGACCCGGAAGCGCCTCATGCGCGTGGCGGCCGAGGCTTTGGCGGCGGGATCCGTGGAGCCCGGGGGCGGCGTTGCTTCTGTCATGCATTCCCTTTCGGCGCGTTCGGATGCGCCTGCATTTGTTGTGGCGCGGATTGTCTTCGGCCGCGCGCATAGCCCCCACGGCCCGGCAGGACTAAAATGGCGCTTCGCTAGGGGTGTTGGGTCGGCTTGCCGACCCGGCTGAGAAAGTCCCTTTGAACCTGATTGAGGTAATCCTCGCGCAGGGAAGCTGGTCCGGCGGCCTGTCACGTTCTCTCGCGTGCCAGCCGCGCCGCTGGAGCCTCGCCCACCTGCCAAACCTTTTGCCCGGAGCAAAACGGATGGCACACGACGACACATCGAATCCTCTCGCCAACGAGGCGCTGACGCCGCTGCCGGCGTCGCAGCGCGTCTTCGACTGGCACGACCATGCCTCGCTCTGGTTCAGCCTGGGCGTGGGCCTGCTGGTGATGCAGATCGGCGCCTACCTGGTGCCGGCGGTGGGAACGCGCGACGCGGCGATCGCGATCGCGCTGGGTTCCTGCCTCGGCGCCGCGCTGCTGGCCTGGACCGCGCGCCTGGGCTGCGAGAGCGGCCTGGCCAGCGCGGGCCTGATGCATGCCACCTACGGCAGCGCCTTCGCGCGGCTGCCGGTGCTGCTCAACATCGTGCAGCTGGTGGGCTGGACCACCTTCGAGCTGGTGATCATGCGCGAGGGCACGCAGGCCATCGGCCAGTCGGTGGCCGGGCCGTGGCTGGGCAGCGCCTGGGGCGGCGTGGCGGCCACCCTGCTGTGGGGCGCGGTGCTGCTGGCGCTGCTCGCGGGCTCGATGGTGAAACTGGTTCGGCGCTTCGTGAGCCGCTTCGGGCTGCCGCTGGTGGTGCTGTCGCTGCTGTGGCTCAGCTGGCAGTTCGCAACCCAGTTGCATGCCAAGGGCTTCGATGCCTTCTGGTCGCGCCCGGGCGACGGCAGCATGGGCATGTTCGGCGCCCTCGACCTCGTGATCGCGATGCCGGTGTCGTGGCTGCCGCTGGTGGCCGACTATGCGCGACACGGCAAGCGCAGCGCCGGAGGGCTGGGCAGCGCCTTCAGCGGTACCTGGATCGGCTATGCGCTGGCCAACATCTGGTGCTATGCGCTGGGCGTGATGGTGGTGAGCGTGGCCGAGCCCGGCACCAGCCTGGTCACGGCACTGCTGCTGGCACAGGGCGGGCTGGTGGCGCTGGGGCTGATCCTGATCGACGAGCTCGACAACGCCTATGGCGACGTCTATTCGGGCTCGGTCTCCACCCACAGCCTGCTGCCGCGCTGGAGCGTGAAGCGCTGGGGCCTGCTGCTGGCCGCGCTGTGCATCGCGCTCGCGCTGGTGCTGCCGATGCACACGCTCGAGCCCTTCCTGTTGCTGCTGAGCTCGGTGTTCGTGCCGCTCTACGGCGTGATCCTCGGGCGGCTGGGCGGCGGCCGCGCGGTGGCGCCGGCCGGCGCGCGCCCCAAGGTCGACCTGGCGGCGGCGCTGATCTGGATCGCGGGCATCGCGGCCTACCACGCGCTCGCGAAATGGGCGCCGCAGTTCGGCTCGGCGCTGCCGACGCTGGCGCTGACCTTCGTGCTGGCCTGGCTCAGCCGGCCGAAGCCTGCAGCGGCAGGCGCTGCGTCGGCACTGGCGCAAAGCCGTGGTTGAGCGGGCCATGACCGGCGCCGACCTGCACGTCGACAGCGGCCGCCATCGCGCCGAGGATGTAGGCGCGCGCGCGCTCGACCGCCTCGGGCAGCGCCGCGCCCAGTGCCAGGTGCGCGGCGATGGCCGACGACAGCGTGCAGCCGGTGCCGTGCAGGTTGCGGCTCTCGATGCGGCGCGAGGCCAGGCGCGTGCGCTCGCCACTGGATTGCAACAACACGTCGACCACCTCGCTGCCCGGCAGGTGGCCGCCCTTGAGCAGCACGGCGCGCGCGCCGAGCGCCAGCAGCTCGTCGGCCGCGCCGTCGAGCGCGCCGATGCCGTCGATCGCATGGCCGATCAGCAGGGCCGCCTCGTCGAGGTTGGGCGTGATCACCGCGGCGCGCGGGAACAGTTCGCGCACCAGCACCTGCACCGTCTCGGCCGCGATCAGGCGGTCGCCGCTGGTGGCGACCATCACGGGGTCGAGCACCACGTTCGACAGGCGGTAGTGGTCGATGGCCCATGCCACGACCTCGACCACCTCGGGCGCATGCAGCATGCCGAGCTTGACCGCGTCGACGCCGATGTCCTCGACCACGGCCTGGATCTGCGCCTTGAGGAAGGCCGGCGGCACGCCGTGGATGCCCGTGACGCCGAGCGTGTTCTGCGCGGTGAGCGCCGTGATGGCCGTCATGCCGTAGCAGCCGAGGGCCGCGAAGGTCTTGAGATCGGCCTGGATGCCGGCACCGCCGCCGCTGTCGGAGCCGGCGATCGAGAGCACGCGCGCATAGCGCTGGGTGGGTCCTTGGGTCATGCCGAAAATTATCGACGCGATTCGAAGGTGCAAGGAGCATGGCGATGAAGCTGCCCTTCCGATCGGTGGCGATCCTCGGCGCGGGCCTCATGGGCCGGCTGATGGCCGTGACGCTCGCGCGGGCCGGCTGCCGCGTCGACCTTCACGAGGCCGGCAGTGCCGAGGCCGAAGGCGCGGCGGCGCGCGTGGCCGCGGCCATGCTCGCGCCGCTGGCCGAGTCGGCGGTGGCGCCGGTGCCGCTGGTGCGCATGGGCCACCATGCGCTGTCGCGCTGGCCCGAGCTGCTCGCGCCGCTGGCGCGGCCGGTGTTCTTCCAGCGCGAAGGCACGCTGGTGCTGTGGCACCGGCAGGATGCGAACGAGGCCGCGCGGCTCGCGCGCGTGCTGGCCCACACCGGCACGCAGGTGCCCGAGTTGGCGCCGATGCGCACGCTCGATGGCGCGGGCATCGAGGCGCTCGAGCCCTCGCTGGGCCGGCGCTTCGCCAGCGGCCTGTTCCTGCCCGGCGAAGGCCAGCTCGACAACCGCGCGCTGCTGGCCGCGCTGCTCGTGACGCTGCAGGCCGACGACAAGGTCACGCTGCACTGGCAATCGCCGCGCGCGCCCGAGGACTTCGCGCCCGGTTCGCCGGGCCAGCCCGACTGGCTGATCGACTGCCGCGGCCTCGGCGCCCGGCCGCAATGGAACGCGCTGCGCGGCGTGCGCGGCGAGGTGATCCGCGTGCATGCGCCCGACGTGACGCTGGCGCGGCCCACGCGGCTCGTGCATCCGCGCTATCCGCTCTACATCGCGCCCAAGCCCGAAGGCCTGTTCGTGATCGGCGCGACCGAAATCGAATCGGACGACATGTCGCCCGCGAGCGTGCGCTCCACGCTCGAGCTGCTCAGTGCCGCCTACGCAGTGCACAGCGGCTTCGCCGAGGCGCGCATCGTCGAGATCGCGACGCAGTGCCGCCCCACCCTGCCCGACAACCTGCCCGCGCTGCGCCAGCCGCGGCCGCGCGTGCTGCAGATCAACGGCCTGTACCGCCACGGTTTCATGATCGCGCCCGCGCTGCTCGATGCCGCGATGGAGTGGCTCGCGCAGGGCCGCTCGCCGCTGGCGCAAGGCTTCGGCCTGGAGACCCCATGACGACGATGAACATCCTGATCAACGACAAGCCCTTCGCGCTGCCCGAGCACGCCACGCTGACCGACGCGCTCGCCGCGCTGAATGCCACGCCGCCCTTCGCGGTGGCCGTGAACCGCGAGTTCGTGCCGCGCTCGGCCTATGCCGCGCGCGCGCTGCGGCCCGACGACCGCGTCGAAGTGATCCGCCCCGTGACGGGCGGCTGAACGCATTGATGGAGACAAGACCGATGACCACGACCCCGAACGACCCGCTGGTGCTCTACGGCGAGACCTTCCACAGCCGCCTGCTGCTGGGCACCGCGCGCTACCCCTCGCCCGACCTGCTCGAGGCCGCCGTGAAGCGCGCGAAGCCCGCGATGCTCACGGCCTCGCTGCGGCGCCAGACCGCCAACCAGGGCTCGGGCAACAGCGAGCTCGGCAACGGCTTCTGGGAACTGCTGCGCCGGCTCGAGGTGCCGGTGCTGCCCAACACCGCGGGCTGCCACAGCGTGCAGGAGGTGGTCGCCACCGCGCAGATGGCGCGCGAGCTGTTCGACACGCCGTGGATCAAGCTCGAGCTGATCGGCGACGACTACACGCTGCAGCCCGACACGCTGAACCTGGTCGATGCCGCCTCGCAGCTGATCCGCGACGGCTTCAAGGTATTGCCCTACTGCACCGAGGACCTGGTGCTGTGCCAGCGGCTGGTCGACGTCGGCTGCCAGGCCGTGATGCCGTGGGCCGCGCCGATCGGCACCGGCCGCGGGCCGGTCAATCCCTATGCGCTGCAGGTTCTGCGCGACCGGCTCGAGGTGCCGATGCTGGTCGACGCCGGACTGGGCCTGCCCTCGCATGCCTGCCAGGTGATGGAGTGGGGCTTCGATGGCGTGCTGCTGAACACCGCCGTCGCGCTCGCGCAGGACCCGGTCGCGATGGCCGGCGCCTTCGCCGATGCGGTGCAAGCGGGCCGGGCCGCGCGCCGCGCCGGCGCCATGGCCGCGCAGGATGCGGCGCAGGCGAGCACGCCGGTGCTGGGCACGCCGTTCTGGCATCACGCGGGATGAGCGGCGCCATGAACGACAGCCTTCACCTGGACCGCGCGCGCGTCGCGCAAGAGATCGTCGCGGCGCATGGCCTGCGCTTCGGTGCCGCGACCTCGGCCCCCGCGGCCGCGATCGCCTACAGCGCCGACGACGCCATCTACCGCGGCGCGCGGCAGGCCTGCGGCGCGCTCGGCTTCATCGACATCGACGCCGAATGCATCGCACGCGCGTGGCGCGCGCAGAGCGAGCGCCTCGGCGGCTTCGATGCGCAGCGCTGGCCCGACGCGCCCGCCGATTTCGGCCTGCGCGAATTTCCGCCGGCGGCGCGCGACAACGCCTTCGCGCCCTGCCCCGAGCAGCTCGGCCTCTATGCCGTGCTGCCCGATGCCGCCTGGGTTGGCCGCATGGCGCGCGCGGGCGTGCCGACGGTGCAGCTGCGCTTCAAGTCGGACGACGCGGTGGCCGTGGCGCGCGAAGTTCACGCGGCCGTGGCGGCCGTGCAAGGCACCGGCGCGCTGCTGTTCATCAACGACCACTGGCGCGTGGCGATCGAGGCACGCGCCTACGGCGTGCACCTGGGCCAGGAAGACCTCGATGCGCTCGCGCCCGAGGAGCTGCAACGGATCCACGCCGCCGGCCTGCGCCTGGGCGTCAGCACGCACGGCTATGCCGAGATGGTGCGCGCCGACGCCGTGAGCCCGAGCTACATCGCGATGGGCGCGGTCTACCCGACCACGCTCAAGAAGATGGCGACCGCGCCGCAAGGCGTGGCGCGTCTCGCGGCCTACGCGCGCCTGCTGCGCGGCTATCCGCAGGTGGGCATCGGCGGCATCGACGCGCTGCGCCTGCCCGAGGTGCTCGCCACCGGCGTCGGCTCCGTCGCCGTGGTACGCGCGCTGGTCGCCGCCGAGGACCCCGAGGGCACGGCCGCGCAATGGATGGCAGCGATCGACGCCCACCGCACCGCATCGGCTGCGAAGCCCTGAACACCGACCGAATGACGCATCCTTCTCTTCTTCTTTCCCGCACCCCCGTCGCCTGCGCGATGGCCGCGCTGCTCGCTGCTCACGGTGCCTTCGCCCAGGCACAGGACACCACCGCGCTGCCGGCCGTGACCGTGAACCCCGCCACGCTCGCGCCACCGGCCGAGATCAGCGGCTTCGGCGACGTGCCGCTGCGCGAGCTGCCGCTGTCGGCCACCGTGATCGACAGCAACCAGCTGCGCGCGAGCGGTGCGCGCCGCCTCGCGGACCTCACGCAGTTCGATGCATCGGTGACCGATGCCTACAACTCGGCCGGCTACTGGGACTACCTCACGGTGCGCGGCTTCGTGCTCGACAACCGCTTCAACTACCGGCGCGAGGGCCTGCCGATCAGCGCCGAGACCTCGATCCCGCTCGACAACAAGGAGCGCGTCGAGATCCTGCGCGGCACCAGCGGCATCCAGGCCGGCACCAGCGCGCCGGGCGGGCTCGTCAACTACGTGGTCAAGCGGCCGACCGAGCACGACCTGCGCACCGTGCGCATCGAGACCACCAGCCGCGGCAGCCTGCTCGGCGCGGTCGACCTCGGCGGGCGCTTCGGCGCGCAGCGCGAGTTCGGCTACCGGATCAACGTCGCGGCCGAGAACCTCAAGCCGCTGGTGCACGACCTCGACGGCAACCGCAACCTGTTCTCGCTCGCGGCCGACTGGCGCATCACGCGCGACTCGGTGCTCGAGTTCGAGATCGAGAAGAGCCACAAGACGCAGCCGAGCCAGAATGGCTACAGCCTGCTGGGTGCCCGGTTGCCGGCGCCGGTCGATCCGCGCATCAACCTCAACAACCAGCCCTGGTCGCAGCCTTCGGAATTCGATGCGCTGACCGGCACGCTGCGCTTCAGCCAGGCCATCGACGCCGACTGGCGCTGGAGCGCGCAGCTCGGCCGGCAACGGCTGCGCACCGACGACCGCCTGGCCTATGCCTTCGGTTGCGGCGCCGAGGGCAACTACGACCGCTACTGCAGCGACGGCACCTTCGACGTCTACGATTTCCGCAGCGAGAACGAGCGCCGCACGCAGACCGCGGGCAGCCTCAACCTCAAGGGCAACGTGATGACGGGCAGCGTGCGGCACGAGCTCGGCATCGGCCTGCTGCAAAGCCGCGTGCGCAACCGCTTCCAGAACCAGGCCTACAACTACGCGGGCACCGGCAACATCTGGGCGACCTCCTTCGTGCCGCCGGCGCCCGACGCCACCACGCCGCAGACCAACCGCGACGAGCGCTCGACCGAGCTCACCCTGCAGGACGCGATCCGCTGGAACGAGCGCTTCACCACCTGGGTCGGCGTGCGCCACACGCGACTCGACCGCAGCAGCATCGGCAACGACGGCTCGAACCCGACCGGCTACAAGCAAAACGTAACCACGCCGTGGGTGGCCGTGAGCTACGTGCTGCGGCCCGAGCTGCTGGCCTATGCGAGCTGGGGCAAGGGCGTGGAGTCGCAGGTGGTGCCGAACCGCCCCGACCTCTACGGCAATGCGGGGCAGGCGCTCGCGGCGCTCGCGTCGCGCCAATGGGAGCTGGGCCTCAAGGGCGGCAACGAGGCCTTCAACTGGCAGCTCGCGTGGTTCGACATCTCGCGGCCGCTGACCAACCTCGATGCCTGCGGCGAATCGTGCACGGTGCGCAACGACGGCCGCGCCGTGCATCGCGGACTCGAGGCCGGTGCGCAATGGAACCAGGGACCGTGGCGCCTCGGCGGCAGCGTGTCGGTCATCGACGCGAAGCGCCGCGGCAGCACGGCCGATCCCGCGCTCAACGGACAGTCGCCGACCAACGTGCCCAAGCAGGTGCTGCGCGCGCAGGTCGCCTACCGCGTGCCCGCGGTGGCGGGCCTCGAGATCGCGGGACAGCTGTCGTACGAAGGCCGGCGCAACGTGCTGCCCGATGGTTCGATCCGACTGCCGTCGTGGACGCGCCTCGATGCGGTGCTGCGCTACGACACCAAGCTCAACGGCGTGAACACCAGTTGGTCGCTGGCTGTCGACAACGTCTTCGATCGCCGCTACTGGAAGGAATCGCCCTACCAGTTCAGCCACGTCTACCTGTTCCCGGGCGCGCCGCGCACGCTGCGACTGGGCGTGAGCATCGCGCTCTGAACTTTTTTAGCGAAAAGTTGCGTCGGTTTGCCAGACCCTCAAAAACGACGCTATAATCTGAGGCTTGTTCCTCGATAGCTCAGTCGGTAGAGCGCCGGACTGTTAATCCGTAGGTCCCTGGTTCGAGCCCAGGTCGAGGAGCCAAAAACAAGCCGCAAGGCTACTGGATGCCCCGCTACTCACAAGGTAGCGGGGCATTTTCCTTTGTGCTCGCGCATCGACCTGCAAACGCGTGCCGAAGAACGAATGCGGCAACACGATCGATGGCCGATCGCACGCATCGCATCCGCTCTTTCTTCATCGCCCGCATGCAGCGCGATGACGCCGCCATCAACAAATCGCGCGCGCAAAAAAAAGCCCGGCATCGGACCGGGCTCAAGCCTTCTTGCAGTCAAGCATCAAAGGGACGGGCAACCCGTCAAGGAGAATGGAAAGTGGTGCGCCGCGCGCCTGCCATGGGCCGTAGTTTACTGTATATTTGTACAGTTCTCTCAACCCAGGAGTACCGCCATGCCCCGCATCGAACAACCGGTGGTCGTGCCCAACTACGCGCTGACCGACGCCCTCGCCTGGATCTCGAAATTCGCCCATGCCTGGAAGGCGATCGAGCCCGCGCCCGCCACGCTCAGCATCGACGGCTTCATCATCTGGGGACCGGTGCTCTACGAGAAGCACAGCGCCGAAGATCCGGTGCAGCTCGCGGCAAGACTGTTCGGCAGCTCGGGGCCCTACTTCAGATACCTGTACCCGGGTGCGGCGGCCGCGGCCAATCAGGGATGAAGCGTCGGGCGCGAAGGTGCATGTCTTGGCAGACACGGGAATGTCGGAGAATCGTGCGATGAACTGGCATGCACCGTCCCTCCTGGCCCTCCTGTCGATCCCCTGCGCGCTGGCCATCGCCGGCTGCTCGACGCCCCCGAACGAAGTGATGCAGTTCCGCGAAGGCGTTCTGCGCGCCACCACCTACACGCAGGCACAGATCTACTGCGACAACAAGAGCCAGAGCCCGCGCTGGCTCGGCAAGGCACCGGCCGAGAGCGGCGTGCTGTTTCGCTGCGAATGACGATGCGATGAGGCGGGCCGCGCGCTGAACCGCGGCATCGCGAAGACCAGGCGTCATCGGGCTCGCGTCCACACCCGATCCACCCAGGCCGGCAGGCATCGCGCTTGCCGGCCTTTCGTTTTCCGGCCGTTCGATCAGTGCGCCGTCACGCCGCCGCCAGTCGCATCGCGGCGGGTCTTCGCGTTGTCGATGGTCGCGCTGACCGAGCTCGTGTTGATGGCCAGCGCCACGAGCACGGAGCCGACGAAGGCCGGGTCGGTCGAGCCGCTGAATTCCGCCGCGCCCGCGATCGCCAGGGCCTGCTGCACCTGCTGGCGCGTGAGTTCGGCTGCCGCTTCTCCAACGACGTTCTTCTTGGTGGTTGCCATCTGAAAACTCCTGATTCTGGAAGTGAGGAAAAAAGCAAAACAACGCCAGCCGACTGCGGGCCGCGTGAGATCCATCACGCGCCACAACCCTCCGCCAACGATGAAATGTTAACTGGGCGTCAAAAATAAGATGAAGGTTTTCACTCGAAGCGCTCGGTGAGAACACCGTCGTCGCGCTCATCTTTTCTGAAGATTTCCGGATGGATAATCGCGCCTCGCTACGCCGGCCGGCGCGTCGCGCAAGCCCCCGGGCCTTGCCGTTCGCGCAGCGCACCAGGCGGCGCGTTTCGAAGATGGGCCACCTTCCAAGAGCCCCCGTTCGAGCCGAGGTCGAGGAGCCGTTTTCCATCCCAGGCCATGCCGGACTCCGCACCGCGGACGACGCGCATGCGCACATGACTTTCGACACTGGCGTACCGGGTGACCGGTCCGTATCGTCGCGCGGTCGCTTGCGACGCGGTATCGAATCGGGAGCTCGTATTGGCCACGCGGTCCCACCTTCGGCTGTTCGATAGGGGCGCCTGCCGCGCGGGCGCCGTGTTGTTTCACTTGATAGATCGGGACATGGCTTTTTCCAAACTTTCTCTCGCAAGCGCACTGGCCGGCCTGCTGGCCCTCTCGGGTTGCCAGACCATGGACATGCAGATGGGCAGCCAATCGGCCAAGACCGTCGCCACGGGCAGCGCGGCCGGCGCCGCCACCTCGGGCGAAAGCAGCGCGCTCGAGCGCTGCGACTCGCCGCTGGGCACCGTCTCGCTGATCGAGAACGTGAATGCCGGCTGGTACACGGTGCTGACCGGCGAATACAAGCTGCCGCCCACCGCCAACCTGCTGCGCCTGCTGGTGCAGCAATCGAACTGCTTCGTGGTGGTCGAGCGCGGCGCGGCCGGCATGAACGCGATGACGCGCGAGCGCGCGCTGCAGCAGTCGGGCGAGATGCGTGGCGGCAGCAACTTCGGCCGCGGCCAGATGGTCGCGTCGGACTACGGCCTGTCGCCCGAGATCGTGTTCAGCAACAGCGACGCGGGCGGCCTCGGCGGCGCGCTCGGCGGACTGGTCGGCGGTGGCCGTGGCCGTGCGATCGCGAACCTGGGCGCGAACCTGCAGACCAAGGAAGCCTCGGCGCTGCTGACCCTGATCGACAACCGCTCGGGCGTGCAGGTCGCGGCGGCGGAAGGCAGCGCCTCGAAGACCGACTTCGGCGGCTTCGCCGACCTCGCCGGCGGCCGCGCGGCCGGTGGCATCGGCGGCTACACGCGCACCCCGCAAGGCAAGGTGATCGCGGCGGCCTTCATGGACGCCTTCAACCAGATGGTCCGTTCGCTGCGCAACTACAAGGCGCAGACCGTGCGCGGCCAGGGCCTGGGTGGCGGTGGCCGCCTCGGCGTGGATGGCGGCGCGGCACCGTCGCAGACCTATGTGCCGGCCGAGCAGCCGGCGCGTCGCCGCAAGTAAGCGCGGCGAGAGACGAGCAGCCCCGCCGCCGCCAGGCCGCGGGGCTTTTTATCGCCCGTCTTTCAGAGATGCCGCGTCTCGGCCGGCGGGTTGAACCAGTTGTTGTTGCGCCCGTCCATGTACATCACGGGCGCGGCCACCAGTTCGTCGGGCGTGGCGTCGTCGAGGCAGCTGACATTGATGCTGACGTACTTGCCGCCGACCTCGGCCACATCGCCGCGGCCGAAGGGCCGCACGCCGCAATGGCGGCAGAACAGGTGGTGCGTGCTGTACGAGCCGAACTGGTAGCTCGACAGCTCCTCCTCGCCACTGACCATCCGGAAGGCCTCGGGCCGCACGATCGCCCCCCAGTTGCGCGCCTTGGCGCAGATCGAGCAGTTGCAGCGGCCGGTGCCGGCCGCGAGATCGATGTCGGCCTGGAAGCGAACCTTGCCGCAGTGGCAGCTGCCGTTGTAGGTCTTGAGCATGGGCTTTTCTCCTGGGGTCTGAGGTGTTGGAAGGCCCGAAGACTAAGGTCCATTGCGGACAGATTCTGTCCTCGATCGCAGGCATCATCGCTTCCATGCTCTCCGCCTCCGCCCGCCTCATCCGCCTGTTGTCGCTGTTCCAGGCCCAGCGCGCCTGGACCGGCGCCGAGCTCGCGCGCCGCCTCGAGATCACCGAGCGCACCCTGCGCCGCGACGTCGACCGGCTGCGCAGCCTCGGCTATACGGTCGATTCCACCTCGGGCGTCGCCGGCGGCTACCGGCTGGGCGCGGGCAACAGCCTGCCGCCGCTCCTGCTCGAGGACGAGGAAGCGATCGCGGTGGCGGTCGGCCTGGGCGTGGGCCCGGCCTCCAGCGACGGCGGCAACGACATCGAGAACGCCTCGATGCGCGCGCTGGCCAAGCTCGAGCAGCTGATGCCGCCGCGGCTGCGCCGCCGGCTCGACAAGCTGCGCGCCACCGTGGTGCCGGTGCTGCAGAAGCGCTCGGACATCCGGCTCAAGGCGGTGTCGCTGTTCGCCGAGGCCTGCGCCGACCGCGCGCTGCTGCGCTTCGGCTACCGCGACCACCACGAGGTGGTCAGCAGCCGCCGCGTGGAGCCGCACCGCGTGGTGCAGACCGGCCAGCGCTGGTACCTGCTGGCCTGGGACACGGACCGCGAGGACTGGCGCACCTTCCGGCTCGACCGCATCGTCGATCCCGAGCCCACCGGCGCGCGCTTCACGCCGCGGCGGCTGCCGCACGGCGACATCGCGGCCTACATGCAGCACGCGCTGCAGATCTCGCCCTACCTGCACCATGCGCGCGTGCTGGTGCATGCGCCCGTGGCCGCGCTCGACGGCCAGTTGTCGTGGGTCGGCGGCGTGCCCGAGGCCGTGGCGCCCGACCGCACGCGCATCCAGACCGCGGCCAATTCGCTCGATGCGCTGGCGGTCTGGCTCGGCTGCCTGGGGCACGACTTCGAGGTCGAGTCGCCGCCCGAGCTCGGCGCGCACCTGCAGCGCGTGGCGTCGCGGCTGGCGCGCATGTCGGCCGCCTGAACGCGCGGCCCGCGCCCCTCCCACGTATATAGGATGGGCACGGCGCGCGTCGGCCCCTACGCTGCGGGTCCGCCCACCCGAGGACCGCAGTCCCGCGCCATGGCCATCGACACCGCAGCCGCTCCCCTTCTCTCGACCACGCAGGTCGCGCTGGTCGAGGACGACACCGGCATGCGCGAGCGCCTCGCCCGCGTGATCGATGCCGACCCCTCGCTGACCCTGGCCCATTGCGCCTCGACCGCGACCGAGCTGCTGGCCTGGCTCGAGGACAACCCGGTCGACGTGCTGCTGGTCGACCTGGGCCTGCCCGACATCCCGGGGCTGCAGGTCATCGACCGCTGCCGCGGCATGCAGCCCGCCTGCGCGGTGATGGTGCTGTCGATCTTCGGCGACGAAGCCAACATGCTGCGCGCCTTCGAGGCCGGCGCCAGCGGCTACCTGCTCAAGGACGGCACCGAGCGCGACCTCGCGGCCCACATCCGCCACCTGCGCGCGGGCGGCTCGCCGATGTCGCCGGTGATCGCGCGGCAGCTGCTGCGCCGCTGGCAGGCCCGCACCGACGCTCCCGTGCCTGCCGGCGCCGCCGCGCTGGTCGGGCTGGCCCAGGACACGATCGGCTCGGCCATGGCATCCTCGGCACTCCCTCGCACGCCGCCGGTGCGGCTGTCGCCGCGCGAATCGGAGGTGCTGGACCTCGTCTCCCGTGGTTTCACCTATGCCGAAGTCGGCGCGCGGATGGGAGTCTCGGCTTCGACCGTTCAAACCCATATCCGCAATATCTACGGCAAGCTGGATGTCCACAACAAGTCCGAAGCCGTGTTCGAGGCGCGCAACCTGGGCTGGCTGCCCTGAGCAGCCTGCCGCCGCCTCTTCTTCCGATCTGCGCTTCCTGTTCGCCCTGGTCGCCGCGCTGCTGTTGATCGCAGGCCCGGCCATCGCCAGCAGCACCGCCACGCCCTACACCGTCACCAGCGCCGAGGCCCGCCTCGAACCCGACGGCCTGCCCGCCGAGGAACGCCAAGTGCAGTTGCCGTTCCGCTGGGACCATGCCTTTCCGGGCCGCGGCGGCAAGGCCACCTACCGCATCGCCCTGCCCGCCGCGGCGGCGCCCGCGAGCGAACCGGCCGCGCTGCTGTTCGCGGGCGTGGGCAACCAGGTCGCAATCGAGTTCAACGGCACGCCGCTCGCGGGCTTCGGCACGCTCGGCGATCCGTCCTACGACACCAAGGGCACGCCCTTCGTGCCGGTGGCCGCGTCGCTGCAGCGCACCGGCGCCGCGCAGGAACTGGTGATCCGCACCACCGTGCAACGCCAGCGCGGCGCGGCACTGGCCACGCTGCAGTACGGCACCGAGCGCGAGCTGCTGCCGCGCTACCGCGGCTACCAGCGCTGGCGCCACACCTCGGTGATCGTCAACGCGGCCGTCCTCGCGCTGATGGGCTGCCTGTCGGGCGCGCTCTGGCTGCGCCAGCGCCATGCGCTCTACGGCTGCTTCGCGCTCGCCGCGCTCTCGGGCCTGCCGCACAACATCGACCGGGTGCGGCCCGACATGAACCTGCCCTGGCCGCTCTGGGGCGTGGTGGTCGCGGTCTGCTATGCGCTGCACATCGGGCTCATCACGCGCTTCGTGCTGCTGGCGCTGCAGCGCGGTTCGGTGGGGCTGGTGCGCGCGCTCTACGCGGCTATGGGTATCGCGATGGCGAGCGCCATCGCGGCCTTCGCGCTGGCCTGGCCGGCGCTGTGGACCGCCGGGCTGGTGCTGCTGAACCTCACCGGCGTGGCCTGCCTGCCGGTGGTGGCGCGCAGCGCCTGGGTGGAGCGCCGGCCGATCGCCATGGTGCTGCTGCTGGCGGGCGTGCTCGCGATCCTCGCGGGCATGTACGACCTGCTGCTGATGCGCATGGGCTTCTTCGGCGGCTCCGACACCTCGCAGACGCCGCGCGCGATGTTCTTCTTCGTGCTGATCCTCGCGGGCCTGGTGGTCGACCGCTACAGCCGCACCGTGGCCGACTACGGCGCGCTCAACGCCACCCTGGCCGAGCGGGTGGCCGAGCGCGAGGGACAGCTGCGCGTGGCCTTCGACGCGCTGCGGCTGCAGCAGCAGGAACAAGCCGTGCTGCTCGAGCGCCAGCGCATCATGCGCGAGATCCACGACGGCGTCGGCTCGCAGCTCGTGGGCCTGCTCAACGTCGTGACCCAGCCAGCGCCCGACCGCGCCGTGGTCGAGGAGCACGTGAAGCTCGCGCTCGACGAGATGCGCATGGCGGTCGACTCGCTGCAGCCCACGCACGACGACCTCGCGACCGTGCTCGCCACCCTGCGCTACCGGCTGCAGCCGCGGCTGGACGCGGCCGGCATCGCGCTCGAATGGGACGTGGGCGTGATACCGCCCGTGGCGCCGTTCTCGGCCCAGGCCGCGCTGCAGCTGCAGCGCATCCTGCTCGAGGCCTTCACCAACGTGCTCAAGCATGCGCGCGCGACGCGCATCGTGCTGCATGCGCGCTGGCAGGCCGAGGCGCAGCCCCCGCGCGTGCGCATCGTGCTGACGGACGACGGCATCGGTCCGCGGCCCGCGGACGCCGCGCCGAAGGCCACGGGGCATGGCCTCGCGAACATGCGGGCGCGCGCGCTGAGCATCGGCGCGCGGCTGGTGATAGAGCCGGCCGAGGCGCGGGAGAACGCCGCCGGCGGCACGCGCATCACGCTCGAGTGGCCGGGCGCGCTCGACTGCCCGCGGCACTGAACGCGGCCACCGGGTTCAGCGCAGCGCGAAGGTCAGCGCCACGGCACCGAGCGCCAGCAGCGCCAGGCCCGCGATGAACACCACCTCGCCCCAGGCCTCGAGTCGCGCGCCCGAGCGCCGCATGCGCATCGAGATGAACGACAGCAACGCGCTGGCCAGGAAGACCAGCGCGTCGACCGCGAGCAGCCGATCGATCACCAGCCGCAGATCGTCGCGCGGACCGAGGTGCCCGATGGACATCACGGTCATGCACACGCCGATCATGGTGGCGGAGGTCGGCAGGATGTGGGCCGACAGCCCGTTGGCGGCGCTGTCGGCAGGGTCGAGGTGCTCGGCCTGCGGGGCCGAAGACCGTCGGTGCGGCGGCTTCATCGGTCGTCGCGCGTCGGGGTCCGGCCCGGGGCGGTCAGCCGATGCGCACCGGCACGAAGATCTTGTCGTCGCCGCGCTGGATCAGCAGCGCCACCGACTTGTCGGCCTTCGCGACCACCTCGCGCACCTGCTCCACGGTCTTGGCGGGCGTGCCGTTGATCGCCAGCAGCACGTCGCCGGCCTGCACGCCGGCCATCGCCGACGGGCCGGCCGCGTCCTCGATCAGCAGGCCGGTCTCCACCGAGGCCTCGCGCTTCTCGTCGGGCTGCAGCGGCCGCAGCGCCAGGCCCAGCTTGCCCTGGCCGGTGGCCTTGTCGGCCTTCGCGACCTGGGCCGGCTTGTCGCTGGCATCGCCGAGCTTCGCCGTCAGCTCCTGGCGTTCGCCCTGGCGCCACACCTCGAGCGTGACCTTGGTGCCGGGGGCCTGCTGGCCGATCACCGCGGGCAGGTCGCCCGAGGACACGATGGGCTGATCGCCGACCTTGCGGATCACGTCGCCGGCCTTCAGGCCGGCCTTGTCGCCGGGGCCGCCCTTCTCGATGTTCGAGACCAGCGCGCCCTCGGGCTTGTCGAGCTTGAAGGAATCGGCGAAAGCCTGGTTCACTTCCTGTACCGCCACGCCGAGGCGGCCGTGCACGGCCTTGCCGGTGGCGACGATCTGGTCCTTGACCTGCACCGCCACGTCGATCGGGATCGAGAACGACACGCCCTGGTAGCCGCCGCTGCGGCTGTAGATCTGCGAGTTGATGCCGACCACCTCGCCGCGCGTGTTGAGCAGCGGGCCGCCCGAGTTGCCGGGGTTCACGGCCACGTCGGTCTGGATGAAGGGCACGTAGCTGTCGTCGGGCAGCGTGCGGCCCTTGGCGCTGACCACGCCGGCCGTCACGGTGTTCTCGAAGCCGAAGGGCGAGCCGATGGCCAGCACCCATTCGCCGACCTTCAGGTCCTTGGTGTTGCCCAGCGCGAGCACGGGCAGGTTCCTGGCGTCGATCTTGAGCACCGCGATGTCGGTCTTGGCATCGGCGCCGAGCACCTTGGCGCGGTACTCGCGGCGGTCGGTGAGCTTGACGGTGACGTCCTTCGCGTCCTTCACCACGTGGGCGTTGGTCAGGATGATGCCGTTGGCGTCGACGATGAAGCCCGAGCCCTGGGCGCGCACCGGCACGTCGCGCTGCTGCTGGCCGCGCGGGTTCATCTGCCCCTGGAAGCGGCGGAAGAACTGGAACATCGGGTCATCGGGATCGATGCCCTGGATCTGCGCGGCCTGCTCGTCGTCCGAGGCCTTCATGGTGCCGGTGACGCTGATGTTGACCACGGCCGCGCCGTCGCGCGCGGTGATGGTCGAGAAGTCGGGCAGCGTGACCATGGCGGCCGGTGCGGTCGCGGTGGCGTTGGTGGGCGTGCCCACGGCGCGCGCGCTGGTGTAGGCGCCGGCGCCGACGGCGCCGATCACGCCCGCGGTGGCCAGGGCCAGGACCAGGGCACGGGGCGAAGTCAGTCGGGTGTTCATGGATCGGTTCCTTTCATTGCGTCGTGACGCTGATGCGATGGAAGGAATGTCGTTGCGCTGACTTAAGCGCCGCTTAAAGGGAAATGCCGGCGACGACCCCTCAGGCCCGCGTCGG
The DNA here is from genome assembly GCF_057809595.1 of Variovorax sp. FG153. Lineage (NCBI taxonomy): Bacteria > Pseudomonadati > Pseudomonadota > Betaproteobacteria > Burkholderiales > Comamonadaceae > Variovorax > Variovorax sp. FG153. The sequence goes on along the minus strand of NZ_JBMDKG010000021.1, from coordinate 102,214 downwards.
AAAGCGCACCACCACGCGCAGCCCGCCCAGGCTCGGCGAGGCATCAAGGGCCACGCTCGCGCCATGCAGCTCGGCGATCGACTTGACGATCGAGAGGCCGAGTCCGCTGCCCGGCGCCTGCGGCTCGCCCGAGCGGTAGAAGCGGTCGAGCACGCGCTCGCGCTCGGTGGGCGGCAGGCCCGGGCCGCTGTCGTCGACGCTGAGCTCGACCGCGTCGTCCAGGCGCGCGATCGCGATGTCGACGCGGCCTTCCTCGGGCGTGTACTTCACGGCGTTCTCGAGCAGGTTGCGCAGCAGCATGCGCAGCGCCTCGGACTGGCCCTTCACCGTGGCGCCCTCGTCGGCGCGCGCGATGCCGATGTCGATGCGCCGCGCCTGGGCCGCGGCCACGGCATCCGACACGGCCAGCCGCGCCACCTCCGCGAGCACCACCGGCTCGGGCGGCGCGCCCGCGGCCATGCTGGCCTCGTGGCGCGCGAGCGCGAGCATCTGCTCGACCAGCCGCGTCGCGCGGTCGATGCCCGCCACCAATCGGCCGATGGCGAGCTCGCGCGCGCCGTCGTCGCTGGCGCGCTGCAGGCCCTGCACCTGCAGCTTGAGTGCGGCCAGCGGCGAGCGCAGCTCGTGCGCCGCGTCGGCCACGAAGTGCTTCTGCGCCTCGAAGGCCTGCCGCACGCGGTCGAACAGCAGGTTGAGCTCCTGCACCAGCGGCCGTACCTCGTCGGGCAGCTTCTCCTCGCTCACGGGCGAGAGATCGTCGGCCTGGCGCGAGGCCACCTGGGTGCGCACGCGCGCCACCGGCGCGAGCGAGCGGCTCACCACCCACCACACGACCAGCATCAGGAGCGGCGCCATCAGCGCCACCGGCGCGACGGTGCGCAGCGCCAGGGTGCCGGCCATGTGCTGGCGCGCCGCCATGTCCTGCGCCACCTGGATCACCAGCCCGCGCGTCTGCATCGAGAACACGCGGTAGGTGGTGCCGCGCGCGCGCACGTCGGCGAAGCCCAGTACCGCGAGCTGCGGCAGCGCGGCCTGGTCGGCCGACTCGAAGATGCGCACGCCGTCGGCGGTCCAGACCTGCACCACGAAATCGAAGTTCTGCTCGGCGCCGCCGAGGCCGCCCACCGCCGCGCTGGGCGGCAGGCCCGCGCGCAGCGAGAGCGCCATCTGCTGCATGTGGTAGTCGAAGATCTCGTCGGCCTCCTTGAGCACGGTGCGGTAGGCCACCAGCGCCTGCGCGCCGGCCGCCAGCACGATGGCCGCGAGCAGGAACCACAAGAGGCGCGCGCGCAACGAGCCGGTCATGCGCGCGATCAGTCCCATCACGCCGCTCATGCCGCTCATGCCGCTCACGCCTTCGGCACCATGTAGCCGACGCCGCGCACGTTGCGGATCAGCTCCGCGCCGAGCTTCTTGCGCAGGCCGTGCACGTAGACCTCGACCGCGTTGCTGCTGATCTCGTCCTTCCAGCTGTAGAGCTTCTCCTCGAGCTGCGCGCGCGAGAGCACCATGCCGGGCCGTGCCAGCAGCGGCTCGAGCACGGCCCATTCGCGCGCCGACAGCACCACGGGCTGGCCGGCCACGCTGACCTCGCGGGTGGCGGGATTGATGCTCACGCCCATGTGTTCGTAGACCGGCTCGGCGCGCCCGGCCGCGCGGCGCAGCAGCGCGCGGATGCGCGCCAGCAGCTCGTCGAGGTCGTAGGGCTTGAGCACGTAGTCGTCGGCGCCGGCATCCAGGCCCTCGATGCGCTGCTGGATCGAGTCGCGCGCGGTGGCGATCAGCACCGGCATGCGCTGCTTGCGCGCACGCAGGTTGCGCAGCACCTCCAGGCCGTCGCGGCGCGGCACGCCGAGGTCGAGCAGCACCAGGTCGTAGTCCTGGGTGCGCAGCGCCGACTCGGCGCTGTCGCCGTCCTTGACCCAGTCGACCGCGTACTGCTCGGCCCGCAGCAGGTCGAGCACGGCTTCGCCGATCATCACGTCGTCTTCGAGGAGCAGCAGTCGCATGGCGGGTTCCTGGAGTTCTGGTTTCGAGGTTCGAGGCGGCCGGATCGGGCGAAGTTCAAAGCAGCGCGCGCACCTCGCGCGCGGCCTCGAACAGCAGCGGCAGCATGTCGCGCCGCACGGCCTCCTCCTGGTAGCGCGCGCCCGACAGCACCACGTTGAGCGCGGCCACCGTGTGGCCCTGCATGTCGCGCAGCGGCACGGCCAGCGCCTGCACGCCGAGCTCGTGCTCCTCGCTCGCGAAGCAATGGTCTTCCTTGCGCGCGCGCGTCACCAGCTGGCGCAACGCGCGCGCCTGGGTGGTGGTCTGCGGCGTGAGGCGCGCCAGGTGGCGGCCCGTGAGCCAGCGCGTGAACTCGGCCGGCGGCAGCGCGGCCAGCAGCACGCGGCCGGTGGAGGTGGCATGGGCCGGCAGCCGCGCGCCCAGGTGCAGGCCATAGGCCAGCACGCGCGTGGGCGTGCCGTAGCTGCCGCTGCGCGCCACGATCACCACCTCCTCGCCGTCGAGCACCACGGCCGAGAAGGATTCGCCGGTCTGCGCCGCGAGCCGGTTCAGCGTGGGCTGCAGCGCGCGCGGCAGGCGCGACGAGGCCAGGTAGCTGCCCGAGAAGCGCAGCACCTTGGGCGCCATCCAGAAGTAGCTGCCGTCGGTCTCGAGATAGCCCAGGTGCGCCAGGGTCAGCAGGTGCCGGCGCGCCGCGGCGCGCGTGAGGCCGGCGCGTTCGGCCGCCAGGGTGGCGTTGAGGCGCTGGCGCTCGGTGTCGAAACTTTCGAGCACCGCCATTCCCTTGGCGATGCCCTCGATGAAGTCGGCTCTGGCGATGGTCATGAGTGAGGCGAAGCGGGAAGTTGCGCGATCATCGCGCAGCCATTCGCATGATCGCACACAGCCGCATCGCCCGGCATGCCAGGGCGGCGCGCGCGCCCTACGCTTCGCGGAACTTCTCGGAGACAACGACATGCGCACCCAGGTAGCGATCATCGGCGCCGGCCCGGCCGGCCTTCTGCTCGGCCAGCTTCTGTTCAAGGCCGGCATCGACAACGTCATCGTCGAACGCCAGAGCGGCGACTACGTGCTCGGGCGCATCCGCGCGGGCGTGCTCGAGCAGGTCACGATGGACCTGCTGGAGCGTGCCGGCGTCGACGCCCGCGCCAAGGCCGAGGGCCTGCCGCACGGGGGCATCGAGCTGCTGTTCAAGGGCGCGCGCCACCGCATCGACATGCACGGCCTCACGGGCGGCAAGCAGGTCACGGTGTACGGCCAGACCGAGGTGACGCGCGACCTGATGGAAGCGCGCGCGGCCGAGGGCCTGGCCACCGTCTACAGCGCGGCCAACGTGAGCCTGCACGACTTCGATTCACGCTCGCCGCGCGTGCGCTACGAGAAGGACGGCCAGACGCACGAGATCGAGTGCGACTTCATCGCCGGCTGCGACGGCTACCACGGCGTGAGCCGCGCGAGCGTGCCGGCCGATGCGATCCAGACCTACGAGAAGGTCTACCCCTTCGGCTGGCTCGGCGTGCTGGCCGACGTGCCGCCGGTGTCGCACGAGCTGATCTACGCCAACACCGAACGCGGCTTCGCGCTGTGCAGCATGCGCAGCGCCACGCGCAGCCGCTACTACGTGCAGGTGCCGACCGAGGAACGGGTGGAGAACTGGAGCGACGAGGCCTTCTGGAACGAGCTGCGCGCGCGCCTCGACCCGGAAGCGCGCGAGCGGCTGGTGACCGGCCCATCGCTCGAGAAGAGCATCGCGCCGCTGCGCAGCTTCGTGGCCGAGCCGATGCGCTTCGGTTCGCTGTTCCTGGCCGGCGACGCGGCGCACATCGTGCCGCCGACCGGCGCCAAGGGGCTGAACCTCGCGACCGCCGACGTGGGCTACCTGTCGCGCGCCTTCGAGATCTTCTACCGCGAGCGCTCGGCCTCGGCGCTCGACCGCTATTCCGACCTGTGCCTGCGCCGGGTCTGGAAGGCCGAGCGCTTCTCGTGGTGGTTCACCTCGTTGATGCACCGCTTCCCCGAGACCGGCGCCTTCGGCCAGAAGATCCAGGAGGCCGAGCTCGACTACCTCGTGCATTCGCACGCGGCCTCGACCTCGCTGGCCGAGAACTACGTCGGGCTGCCGCTCGAGGACTTCTGAGCCTCGGCCTCGAGCTTCTTCTTCATCGCGGCCGCGCCCTCGTCCATCATGCCGGCGATGTGGGGCGCGAGTTCGTCGGGCAGCACGTCGGTGATCCAGACGAAGCGCGAGCGCCCTTCGCCCGCGTCGAACACCTGCGCCGACGCATGGTGATGGCGCATGCGGCTGCCCGTGACGGTGTAGGCGATGCGGCGAAGCGACTCGTCGATCGACACCGGCAGCTCGCGCGCCACGCTGCCGTTGGAGAAGTCGAGGACGCGCGCGCCCTCCTCGTCGATGCGGCAGGCCGTGAGGAAGCCCGGCGCGAGCCGCTCGTGCACGGCACGGAAGTCGCGCAGCGCGTCCCAGACCTGCGCCGCGCTCGCGGCGAGTTCGAATTCCCGGTGGATGGTGGCCATGGCGGGCTCCTTCGCGCTCAGGGATGGCGGCCCGCGCGGGCCGGGACTGTCAGTTCGAGTTCGATGGCGTGGTGCATGGCGATGGCTTCCTGGTCGATGAATGGATCAGGCGCTCATCGTCGAGCAAGGCCGCGAGGCGGTCTTGGAGAATCTTGCGGTCGCCGCGCGCGGCACGGCGGAAGTCGCCCGGCGAGACACCGGCGGCGCGCCGGAAGGTGCGCACGAAATTGCTGAGGTCGGCAAAACCCACGTCGAGCGCGATCTCGGTCACGGGACGGTCGCCGTCGGCGAGCAGGCGCGCCGCGTGGCGCAGGCGCGAGCGCACCAGGTACTGGTGCGGCGTCACGCCCAGCACCTGGGAGAACAGCCGCAGGAAATGGAAGGCGCTGAGCCCGGCCTCGGCCGCGGCCTGCTCGAGGCCGATGTCCTCGTGCGAACCCTCGGCGATCCACATCGCGGCATCGACGGCGCGGCGCCGGTCGCGCGCGGGGGCCGCTCCGGGCCGCGGCGCATCGCGCCCTTCCACGAGGTCGACGAAGCGATGGGCGAACTGCATGCCGACCTCGTCGAGGCCGAGGTCGCTGCGCCCCTCGACCGCGGCCTGCGCGAGTTCGCCGAGCACCATCAGCCCGGGCAGCGGCGGCAGGCCGCTGGCCTGCCAGGTGCCGCGCCCGCCGCCGATCAGCTCGACGAAGCCCGGCGAGAGGTGGAAGGCCAGGCACTCGTCGCCGCAGAGGTGGTGGTCGTGGGTGCAGACGTATTCGTCGCCCGGCGCGCCGATGAGCACCGAGCCGGCCACGAGTTCGTAGGCATGGCCGCGCGTGCGACAGCCGAAGCTGCCCTTGCGCACGTACGAGACCGAATGGCCCTCGTGCATCTCGGCGAAAGGCGGGGCATCGGGACCCGCGTCGCAGCGGTAGCTCGAGACCCGGATCGGCTCGGTCTGCAGTTCGGTGACCACGAGCATGGTGGTTCTTCCGCAGTACCGGCCGTGCGGCGGGCCCTCAGTCGACCGTCTGCATCGCCTGCCACACGCGCGAGGGGCTCAGCGGCATGTGCAGGCGCGGCGCGCGGGCGGCATGGCCGTTGCGCGCGAAGGCGTCGGCCACGGCATTGACGATGGCCGGCGTGGCACCGATGGTGCCCAGCTCGCCCACGCCCTTGACGCCCAGCGGGTTGTTCTTGCAGGGCGTCGATTCGTCCATCTCCATGTGAAACATGGTGCTGACGATGTCGGCGCGCGGCGCGGCGTAGTCCATCAGGCTGCCGGTGACGGGCTGGCCGGTCTCGTGGTCGTACACCACCTGCTCGTAGAGCGCCTGGCCGATGCCCTGCACCGCGCCGCCCTCGAGCTGGCCGCGCACGATCATCGGGTTGACCACGCGGCCCACGTCGTTGACCGAGCTGTAGGCCACCACGCTGATCTCGCCGGTGGGCGGATCGATCTCGATCTCGCAGATGTGGCAGCCGTTGGGCCAGGTCGGGCCGGCCACGGTGCTGGTGGAGTCGACGAAGATCTCGCGCTCGGGCTGCTTGCCCGCGAGCGTGAACAGGTCGAGCTCGAGGTCGGTGCCGATCACGGCGAAGGCGCCGCGGCTGTAGGTCACGTCGTCGATCGCCACCTCGAATTCCTGGGCCGCGAGTTCGCGCGCCTTGTCGATGGTGCGTTCGGCGCCGATGCGCACCGCCGAGCCGCCGGTGAACAGCGAACGCGAACCCGCGCTGCCGAAGCCGTCGCCGCGGTCGGTGTCGCCGAGCACCACGCGCACCTTCTCGATCGGCACGCCGAAGGCGTCGACCGCGAGCTGGGCCAGCGAGGTGGCGATGCCCTGCCCCATGGCATTGACGGCCGAGAACACCTCGATCACGCCGTCGGCCTGCACCGAGACGGTGACGCGTTCCTCGAACACGTTGCCGCCGGTCCACTCGAGGAAGGTGGCGATGCCCAGGCCGCGATGGCGGCCGTTGCGCGCCGATTCGGCCGCGCGGGCCTCGAAGCCGTTCCAGTCGGCCAGGCCCAGCGCCTGGTCCATCACCGACTCGAATTTGCCGGTGTCGTAGGTCTGCGCCATCGGGTTCTTGTACGGCATCTGCTCGGGGCGGATGAAGTTGCGCCGGCGCAGCTCGATGCGGTCGATGCCGGTCTGGCGCGCGGCCTCGTCCATCAGCCGCTCGATGGTGAAGATCGCCTCGGGCCGGCCGGCGCCGCGGTAGGCGCCGGTGGGCGCGGTGTTGGTGAGCACCGCCTTGAAGTGGAAGTCGATGGTCTGGATGTCGTAGACGCTGGTCTGCACCCAGGGGCCGATCAGCAGCTGGATCGCGACGCCGGTGCCGGTGGCATAGGCGCCGACGTTGGCCAGCGTCTTGATGCGCAGGGCGAGGATGCGTCCCTTGGCATCGAGCGCGAGCTCGGCCTTGGCCTCGATGTCGCGGCCATGGGCGCTCGAGAGGAATTCCTCGCTGCGGTCGGCCACCCACTTCACGGGGCGCTTCACCTGCAGCGCCGCGAAGGCCACCGCGATGTCCTCGGGGTAGGCCCCGGTCTTCATGCCGAAGCCGCCGCCGACGTCGCCGACCACCACGCGGACCTTGTCCTTGGTCAGGCCGATGGCGGCGCAGATCGAATCGCGCACGCCCGAGGGCATCTGGGTGCTCATGCGGATCGTGAGACGGCCGGTGTCGGCATCGGGCGCCGCGAGCACCGAGCGCGGCTCGATGGTCAGTGCCACCACGCGCTGGTTGACCACGTCGAGCGCCACCACGTGGGCGGCCTTGGCGAAGGCGGCCGTGGCGGCCTCGCTGCTGCCGTGGCGCATCTCGGCCGCGACGTTGCCGCTCGCCGCTTCGCACAGCTGGGGCGCGCCTTCGGCGGTGGCGGCCGCGAGGTCGACCACCATCGGCAGCTCCTCGTACTCGACCATCACGGCTTCGGCCGCGTCGCGCGCCTGCTGCACGGTGTCGGCCACCACCACGGCCACGGCCTCGCCGACGAAGCGCACGCGTTCGTGCGCGATGGCATGGCGCGCGGGGCTGGCGCTGTCGCCCCCGTCGGCACGCTTGAAGCCGGCGGCGCCGGGCATCGGCTTGACGCCGGCCGCGGCCAGGTCGGCGCCGGTGATCACGGCGAGCACCCCCGGCAGCGCGAGCGCGGCCGAGGTGTCGACCGAGACGAGGCGCGCGTGGGGGTACGGGGAGCGCAGGAAGACCAGGTGGGACTGGTTCGGCAGGGACACGTCGTCCGTGTAGCGGCCGGCACCTGAGAGAAGACTCTGGTCTTCGAGCCGGCGCACGGCCTGGCCGCTGCCGAAACGCATGGGGTTGGGGTCTGTGGTCAACGTGGTCCTCTTGTACCGGGCCCGCGCACAACGCTGGCGCGCTGGGACCGTCATGGGGTGCTTCTTCGAAGGAAGCTCCGCACTATATGTGAGCTTGGGCAAACGTGTGCGCCTTTGGACGAGTGCATTGCGAGGGCACCAGAAAGGGGCGCAACCAGGGGGACGCGGCGGCGGGTTGGCCCGGTTTTTCGCCCCCGATACGAAGATGCGCCGCGCAAGCCGTGTATACCTACGGCCATGCGACAACTGCCCTGGCTCGAACCCGGCGATGCCCTGCCCGACCCCTCGACAGCGTGGGGAATCGCCGATCCCGTGCCCGGCCTGCTGGCCGCCGGCGGCTCGCTCGATGTCGATACTCTCTTGCGCGCCTACGGCCGCTGCGTCTTCCCCTGGTTCAGCGAGGACCAGCCGATCCTGTGGTGGAGCCCCGATCCGCGCATGGTGCTGCAGGTGGCCGATTTCCGGCTCCACCGCTCGCTGCGCAAGACGCTGGCGCGCTTCGCGCAGGCGCCGGGCTGCGAGATCCGCATCGACCACGACTTCGCGGCCGTCATCCGGGCCTGCTCCGGCTCGGCCCGCCCGGGCCAGTCGGGCACCTGGATCGTGCCCGACATGGTCGCCGCCTATACCGAATTGCACCGGGCCGGACACGCCCACAGCGTCGAGACCTGGATCGACGGCGAGCTCGCGGGCGGGCTCTACTGCGTGGCGATCGGCGGCGCCGTGTTCGGCGAATCGATGTTCACGCGCCGCCCCGATGCCTCGAAGATCGCGCTGGCGGCGCTGGTGTGCCTGTGCCGGCGCTTCGGCGTGCGGATGATCGACTGCCAGCAGAACACGGCTCACCTCGCGAGCCTGGGCGCGCACGAAATGCCGCGCGCGCGCTTCGTCGAGCACGTGGCCCGGGCCCGGGAAGCGACGGGCCCCGCGTGGCGTTTCGAGCCCGTATACTGGTCCGAACTCCTGTCCGCGCGACCTTCTCACCCGACGTGACGCACCTCAAGGATCTCCCGCTCCACACGCTGCAGTTCTACGCGACCGCGCCCTATCCCTGCAGCTACCTGCCGGACCGCCAGGCCCGCTCGCAGGTGGCCACTCCCAGCCACCTGATCCACAACGACGCGTACTCCGACCTGGTGCTCAGCGGCTTCCGGCGCAGCGGCATGTTCACCTACCGCCCGTACTGCGACGGCTGCCGCGCCTGCGTGCCGCTGCGGGTGCTGGCCAATGCCTTCAAGGCCTCGCGCAGCCAGCGCCGGGCGGTCAAGCAGCACGCCGACCTGCAGGCCCGCGTGCTCAAGCTGTGCTTCGTGCCCGAGCACTACCAGCTCTACCTGCGCTACCAGAACGGCCGCCACGCGGGCGGCGGCATGGACCACGACAGCATCGACCAGTACACCCAGTTCCTGCTTCAAAGCCGCGTGAACTCGCGGCTGGTCGAGTTCCGCGAGACCCTGCCCGATGGCAGCGCGGGCGCGCTCAAGATGGTGTCGATCCTCGACGTGCTCAACGACGGCATCTCGGCCGTCTACACCTTCTACGAGCCCGAGGACGGCATGGCCTACGGCACCTACAGCGTGCTCTGGCAGATCGAGCAGGCGCGCAAGCTCGGCCTGCCCCACGTCTACCTGGGCTACTGGATCGAACACAGCCCGAAGATGAACTACAAGGCGCGCTTCGCGCCCCACGAATTGCTGATCGACGGCCGCTGGCAGCGCGCCAGCGATTTCACAAGATAAAATGGCGCCCGGTCTTCACCGCACAGCGCCATGAGAAAAAACCATTCAGACATTCCGGCCACCCCCGTCATCCAGGTCATCGAACGCATGTTCGCGCTGATCGACGTGCTGGCCTCGCGCGAAGAAGCCATTTCCCTGAAGGAAATCAGCGAAAAGACGGGGCTTCATCCCTCCACCACCCACCGCATCCTCAACGACCTCGCGGTCGGCCGCTTCGTCGACCGTCCCGAGGCCGGCAGCTACCGACTCGGCATGCGCCTGCTGGAGCTCGGCAACCTGGTCAAGGGGCGGCTCAACGTGCGCGACGCCGCGCTGGGCCCGATGCGCGAGCTGCACAAGCTCACGCAGCAGCCGGTCAACCTCAGCATGCGCCAGGGCGACGAGATCGTGTACATCGAGCGCTCCTACAGCGAGCGCTCGGGGATGCAGGTGGTGCGCGCCATCGGCGGCCGCGCCGCGCTGCACCTGACCTCCACCGGCAAGCTGTTCCTGGCCGCTGACGATCCGCAGCGGGTGCGCAGCTACGCCACCCGCACCGGACTGGCCGGCCACACGCGCAACAGCATCACGCAGCTGCCGGCGCTCGAGCGCGAGCTGTCGAAGGCGCGCCAGTACGGCATCGCGCGCGACAACGAGGAGCTCGAACTCGGCGTGCGCTGCATGGCCGCCGGCATCTACGACGACCAGGGCAAGCTGGTCGCGGGGCTGTCGATCTCGGCACCGGCCGACCGGCTCGACGAAGGCTGGCTGCCGAAACTGCAGGCGACCGCGAACGAGATCTCGGAGGCACTGGGCTTCAAGCAGGGCGTGGCGCCCGCTGGCGGGGCCGTAGCGGCCGCGCCGGGGTCGGCCTCCACCGAGGGCGCCTGAGAGGCGCCTGGCGCCTTCCAGGGGCTTTGACCGCTCTCCTCGCGCCCCCCATGAAAAAAGCCGGCAACCGCCGGCTTTCGTCTTTGGGCGGGCCCGCTCAGCCCGCGATCTGGTACGCCACGGCGCGCGAGGCGGCCGGCGAACCCGGAACCGCATGCGTGGCCTCGACCCAGCGGCGCACGCGCTCGGCGTCGGCGATGCGGCTGAACTTGCCGGCCGAATCGAGGAACACCATGATCAGCTTGCGGCCCGCGACCCGGGCCTGCATCACCAGGCACTGGCCGGCTTCGGAGATGTAGCCGGTCTTCTGCACGCCGATGTCCCAGTCGGGGCTCTTCACGAGGCGGTTGGTGGTGTTGAACTGCAAGGTGCGGCGGCCGACCTCGACCTGGTACTCGGGCGAGGTGGACAGCGAACGCACAGTGGCGTCGGCGTAGGCGGCGTTCACCAGCAGCGCCAGGTCCTGCGCGCTCGACTGGTTGCGGCTCGACAGGCCGGTGGGCTCGACGTAGCGCGTGTCCTTCATGCCGAGCATGCGCGCCTTGGCGTTCATGATGCTCACGAAGGTGCTCAGGCCGCCGGGATAGGTGCGGCCCAGCGCGTGGGCGGCGCGGTTCTCGCTCGACATCAGCGCCAGGTGCAGCAGTTCGCCGCGCGTGAGCGTGGTGCCGACCGTCAGGCGCGAGCTGCTGCGCTTCTCGGTGTCGACGTCGTCCTGGGTGATGGTGATGAGCTCTTCGTTCGGCAGCTTGGCCTCGCTGATCAGCAGGCCGGTCATGAGCTTGGTGAGCGAGGCGATCGGCAGCACGGCGTGGTCGTTCTTGCTGAACAGCACCTCGTGCGTGTCCTGGTCGACCACCAGCGCGACGCTCGACTTGAGCTCGAGCGCGTCGTCGGTGGTATGCAGGCCGGCCATTTGGCCGAAGGACTGGCGCGGCGGCGCCTCGACACGGACCACCGAGCGGCGCTGCACGGCCACCACGGTCTTGCCGTTCTTCTTCTGCAGGGTGGCCACCACGTTGCGGCCACCGCGGACCACCTTGTCGGCCTTGTCTTCACGGCCGCCACGCTTGGCAACCTTGGACGACGCGGCATTGCGCTTCACCTCGACCGGCGCGGCGCCGCGGGCTTTCTTCGAGACGGCCGCCGTCTTGGCGGGGGCGGCCTTTTCTTTCTTGGCGGCGTGGGCGCCGGACAACAAAAAAGCCGTCGCGCAGAACGCGACGGCGAGGGTGCGAAGGCTTGAAACGCGGTGGAGACGGGCTTCGGGCATGTACAAAATCTCCAGCGGCAGGAATGAGGACCGCAGTGTATCGAAATCAAAAAAGGCACGCAATATCAGCTACTTGCATCCTTTTCTTCATTCGAATACCAAGGATCGCCCGAAAACCTAACCTTGTGCCGCCACTCTCTCAGCTTGGCTCTGTAACTTGTTGAGCGCACTCAAATAAGCCTTTGCCGACGCTACAACGATGTCGGGATCCGCCCCGACGCCGTTGACCACCCGCCCCGCGTTTTGTAACCGGACTGTAACTTCTCCCTGGCTTTCCGTCGAGCCACTGATGGCATTGACCGAGTAAAGAACCATCTCGGCGCCGCTCTTGACGTGCGATTCGATGGCCTTGAGGGAAGCATCGACCGGGCCATTGCCGTCCGACTCGCCCGTGACTTCCTTGCCATGGACGGTGAAGACGACCTTCGCCTGGGGGCGTTCGCCGGTTTCGCTGTGCTGAGCGAGAGAAACGAAAGCAAACTGTTCGCCAACGTTCGCACCCTCCTCCGCGCTGACAAGCGCGAGGATGTCCTCGTCGAAAATTTCGGACTTGCGGTCGGCCAGCTCCTTGAAGCGCAGGAAGGCGGCGTTGATCTCGCCCTCGCTCTCCATGGTCACGCCGAGTTCCTGCAGCCGCTGCTTGAAGGCGTTGCGGCCGCTGAGCTTGCCCAGCACGATCTTGTTGGCGCTCCAGCCCACGTCCTCGGCCCGCATGATCTCGTAGGTGTCGCGCGCCTTGAGCACGCCGTCCTGGTGGATGCCCGAGGCATGCGCGAACGCATTGGCACCCACCACGGCCTTGTTGGGCTGCACCACGAAGCCGGTGGTCTGGCTGACCATGCGGCTCGCGGCCACGATGTGCTGGGTGTCGATGTTCAGCGCGAGGCCGAAGTAGTCCTTGCGGGTCTTCACGGCCATCACGATCTCCTCGAGCGAGCAGTTGCCCGCGCGCTCGCCGAGGCCGTTGATGGTGCATTCGACCTGGCGCGCGCCGCCGATCTTCACGCCGGCCAGCGAGTTCGCCACCGCCATGCCGAGGTCGTTGTGGCAATGCACCGACCAGATCGCCTTGTCGCTGTTGGGAATGCGCTCGCGCAGCGTCTTGATGAAGTTGCCGTAGAGCTCGGGGATCGCGTAGCCCACGGTGTCGGGCACGTTGATGGTGGTCGCGCCCTCGGCGATCACGGTCTCGAGCACGCGGCACAGGAAGTCGGGATCGCTGCGGTAGCCGTCCTCGGGGCTGAACTCCACGTCGGCCACCTGGTTGCGCGCGAAGCGCACGGCGAGCCGGGCCTGCTCGTGCACCTCGTCGGGCGACATGCGCAGCTTCTTCTCCATGTGCAGCGGCGAGGTCGCGATGAAGGTGTGGATGCGGCCGCGCGCCGCGCCCTTGAGCGCTTCGGCGGCGCGCGCGATGTCGCGGTCGTTGGCGCGCGAGAGGCCGCACACCGTCGAATCCTTGATCGCGTTGGCGATCGCCTTCACTGCCTCGAAGTCGCCATTCGAGCTGGCCGGGAAGCCGGCCTCGATGACGTCGACCCGCAGCCGCTCGAGCTGCTTGGCGATGCGCATCTTCTCGTCGCGCGTCATCGAGGCGCCGGGCGACTGCTCGCCGTCGCGCAAGGTGGTGTCGAAAATTATGAGTTGGTCGGTCATCGTGGTTCTCCTTCGTTTCTGGCCACCTGGCGCATCGGGCGGGATGGGGTTCAGACGGTCGCGGTCTCCGATTGTGCGCTGTGCGCGCCATTGCCCCTGGCGCGCTCCACGCCCGAGACGATCGCCTTCAGCGACGCGGCGATGGTGTCCTCGTCGATGCCCACGCCGAACAGCGTGCGCGATTCGTCCACGCGCAGCTCCAGGTAGGCCACGGCCTTGGCATCGGCACCGGCGCCGATCGCATGCTGGTGGTAGTCGATGACACGCACCGCGTGGCCGGTCGCGGCGCTCAGCGCGTGCGTGAAGGCATCGATCGGGCCGTTGCCGCGACCTTCGATGGCCACGGTCTCGCCGTTCCAGGCCAGGTCGCCGCGCAGAAGCACCGAGGCGTTGGCGCCGCCCTTGCCCTCCTCCTGCAGCACACGGTGCTGGAGCGCCTGTACCGACTCGATGCCGTACTCGCGCACGAACAGCTGCCACAGGTCCGCGGCCGTGAGCTCCTTGCCCGCGACGTCCATCACGCGCTGCACCGTCTGGCTGAACTCCATCTGCAGGCGGCGCGGCATCTCGATGCCGTACTCGCTCTCGAGCAGGTAGGCGATGCCGCCCTTGCCCGACTGGCTGTTGACGCGGATCACGGCCTCGTAGCTGCGGCCGACGTCCTTCGGATCGATCGGGAGGTAGGGCATGTCCCAGATGTCGCCGTCCTTGCGCGCCGAGAAGGCCTTCTTGATCGCATCCTGGTGCGAGCCCGAGAACGAGGTGTAGACCAGGTCGCCCACGTAGGGATGGCGCGGGTGCACGGGAATCTGGTTGCAGTGCTCGACCGTGGCGCGGATCTCGTCGATGTTCGAGAAGTCGAGCTCTGGCGAGACGCCCTGCGTGTAGAGGTTCAGTGCCACGTTGACGAGGTCGAGGTTGCCGGTGCGCTCGCCGTTGCCGAACAGGCAGCCTTCGATGCGGTCGGCGCCGGCCATCAACGCGAACTCGCCGGCGGCGGTGCCGGTGCCGCGGTCGTTGTGCGGATGCACCGAGAGCACGATCGCATCGCGGCGCGCGAGGTTGCGGTGCATCCACTCGATCATGTCGGCAAAGATGTTCGGCGTGGAGTGCTCGACCGTCGAGGGCAGGTTGACGATGCACTTGCGCTCGGGCGTCGGCGCCCAGACCGCGGTGACCGCATCGACCACGCGCTTGGAGAACGCGAGGTCGGTGCCCGAGAACATCTCGGGCGAGTACTGGAAGGTCCAGCGCGTGCTCGGCTGTTTCGCGGCCATCTCGTTGAACATGCGCGCATGCGAGGCGGCGAGCTCGACGATGCCGTCCTCGTCCATGCCGAGCACCACGCGGCGCATCACGGGCGCCACGGCGTTGTAGAGATGGACGATGGCGCGCGGGGCGCCCTGCAGGGCCTCGAAGGTGCGAGCGATCAGGTGGTCGCGCGCCTGCGTCAGCACCTGGATCGTCACGTCGTCGGGAATGCGGTCTTCCTCGATGAGCTTGCGCACGAAATCGAACTCGACCTGCGACGCGGAGGGAAAGCCAACCTCGATCTCCTTGAAGCCGATGGCGACCAGGGTCTCGAACATGCGCATCTTGCGCGTGATGTCCATCGGCTCGACCAGGGCCTGGTTGCCGTCACGCAGATCGGTCGACAGCCAGATCGGCGCCTTGGTCAGCACGGCGTCGGGCCAGGTGCGGTCCTTGAGACCGATGGGCGCGAAGGCACGGTATTTGGCTTGAGGTTGCTTCAACATGTCGATTTCTCTGCTGTGATGGTTGGTAATCAACCAGCAACCCCAAAAAACAAAACGGCCCGTTGCTGGTGCGAACGGGCCGTGGTGATGGATTTGCGCGTGCGCTACCGTCTCCGCCCGTGAGGGAGAGCTAGTAGGGCCAGCAGCGAAATCATCTTCGTCATGAGGGTTGCGAATTTAGCACAGCCTTCGCGGCTTTGTGAAGACGGTGCAGCAATGCCTGTCTCAGTTGTGCAATCCGCGCTCGTCGGGTTCCTCGGTCGAGGTGCTGATCACGCTGGTCTGCTGCCCCTTGGCCTTGCGCCATGCATAGACCACGTAACCGCTCAGGCCGTAGACCACGAACAGGCCGAACAGCACCGTCGGAGGATGGATGTTGATGACCGCGATGCCGAGCGCGATCAGCACGATCACGGCGAAGGGCACGCTCTTCTTCATCTGCACGTCCTTGAAGCTGTAGAACGGCGCGTTGGTCACCATCGTGAGGCCCGCGTAGAGCGTGAAGGCGAAGGTGATCCAGGTGATCTGGGTCCACGAGAGGTACAGCACCTCGCCGCCGCGCTTGCCCCATTCGGTCATGAGCCAGATGAAACCGGCCACCAGCGCCGCGGCCGCGGGCGACGGCAGGCCCTGGAACCAGCGCTTGTCGACCACGCCGGTGTTGACGTTGAAGCGCGCGAGCCGCAGCGCCGCGCAGGCGCAATACACGAAGGCCGCGATCCAGCCCCAGCGGCCCAGGCCCTTGAGCGACCACTCGTAGGCGATCAGCGCGGGCGCGGCGCCGAACGAGACCATGTCGGACAGCGAGTCCATCTGCTCGCCGAACGCGCTCTGCGTGTTGGTCATGCGCGCCACGCGGCCGTCGAGGCTGTCGAGCACCATGGCCGCGAAGACGCCCAGCGCAGCGAGGTCGAAGCGCGCGTTCATCGCCATCACGACCGAATAGAAGCCGCCGAACAGCGCGGCCAGCGTGAACAGGTTCGGCAGGACGTAGATGCCCTTTCGCCGCTTGCGCGGCTGGACCTCGTCGGGGACGGTGTCGTCATGCATTGGATAGGTCTCCGTCCCTCATGGGCATTGTCGGCTCAGCTATCTCTTCGATAGCAATTCGGTCACTGGGTCGCATCCCCGGAAGTGTAGTTCAGGGGCACGCCCGCCCTCCAAGCAAAAGGGCCACCGCGAGGGTGGCCCTGGGGGAATCGGGCACCGGAGCGCCCTGCTCGCCTGGAGATCAGTTGCGGGTCTGGTCGACCAGCTTGTTCTTCTTGATCCAGGGCATCATCGCGCGCAGCTTCTCGCCGACGACTTCGATCTGATGCTCGGCATTCAGGCGACGGCGGCTGATCAGCGCGGGCTGGCCTGCGGCGGCTTCGAGCACGAAGCTCTTGGCGTATTCGCCGGTCTGGATGTCGCGCAGCACTTGCTTCATGACCTTCTTGGTCTCGTCGGTCACGATGCGCGGGCCGGTGACGTACTCGCCGTATTCGGCGTTGTTCGAGATCGAGTAGTTCATGTTGGCGATGCCGCCTTCATAGATCAGGTCGACGATCAGCTTCAGTTCGTGCAGGCATTCGAAGTACGCCATTTCGGGCGCGTAGCCGGCTTCCACCAGCGTCTCGAAACCAGCCTTGATCAGCTCCACCGTACCGCCGCACAGCACCGCTTGTTCGCCGAACAGGTCGGTCTCGGTTTCTTCGCGGAAGTTGGTCTCGATGATGCCGGCCTTGCCGCCGCCGTTGGCGGTGGCGTAGCTCAGCGCGAGGTCACGCGCCTTGCCGGTCTTGTCCTGGTGCACGGCCACGAGGTGGGGCACGCCGCCGCCTTGCGTGTAGGTGCTGCGCACGGTGTGGCCCGGGGCCTTGGGAGCGACCATCCACACGTCGAGGTCGGCGCGCGGCTGCACGAAGCCGTAGTGCACGTTGAAGCCATGCGCGAAGACCAGCGAAGCGCCTTCCTTGATGTTCGGCGCGACATCGTTCTTGTAGACGTTGGCGATCTGCTCGTCGGGCAGCAGGATCATGACGACGTCGGCGGACTTCACGGCATCGGCCACTTCGGCGACCTGGAGGCCGGCCTTGCCGACCTTGTCCCACGAAGCGCCACCCTTGCGCAGGCCGACCACGACCTTGACGCCGCTGTCGTTGAGGTTCTGCGCGTGCGCGTGGCCTTGCGAGCCGTAGCCGATGATGGCCACCGTCTTGCCCTTGATCAGGCTCAGGTCCGCGTCCTTGTCGTAATAAACCTTCATGATGTTCTCCAGATAGATATGCGAGTTGCAGTGTGTTGTGCCGTTCGTCCTGAGCCTGTCGAAGGGCTCAATGCAGTCCCCGCTCGCGCGGAGGCTTCGACAAGCTCGGCCCGAACGGACGGCGACCGAGCTCCGTTTTCATCGGGTCAGACCCTCAGGATGCGTTCGCCGCGGCCGATGCCGCTGGCGCCGGTGCGCACGGTCTCGAGGATGGCGCTGCGATCGATCGCCTCGAGGAAGGCGTCGTTCTTGCCATGGTCGCCGGTGAGCTCGATGGTGTAGCTCTTGTCGGTGACGTCGATGATGCGGCCGCGGAAGATCTCGGCCATGCGCATCATCTCCTCGCGCTCCTTGCCCACCGCGCGCACCTTCACCATCATGAGCTCGCGCTCGGTGTAGGCGCCCTCGGTCAGGTCGACCACCTTGACCACCTCGATCAGGCGGTTCAGGTGCTTGGTGATCTGCTCGATCACGTCGTCCGAACCGGCGGTGACGATGGTCATGCGCGACAGGCTCGCATCCTCGGTGGGCGCGACGGTCAGCGACTCGATGTTGTAGCCACGGGCCGAGAACAGGCCCACCACGCGGGAAAGAGCACCGGGCTCGTTTTCCAGCAGAACGGCAATGATGTGTTTCATGTGTGCGTGACTCCTCTTTTCGCCAGCGCGGAAGCTTTCGCTTTCGCCGCCCTCCCCCGCGCACGGTAATGCGCGGGCTCGGCGGGCAATAGATTCGTCAGTGAAAGGTTGAGAAACGAACGGTCGAAAACGGGCCGCGGATCAGAGATCCTCGGAGCCCAGCAGCATCTCGGTGATGCCCATTCCGGCCTTGACCATCGGGAACACGTTCTCGGTGGGGTCGGTGCGGAAATCCATGAACACGGTGCGGTCCTTGAGCTTGCGTGCCTCGCGCAGCGCGGGCTCCACGTCCTGGGGACGCTCGATCAGCATGCCGACGTGGCCATAGGCCTCGGCGAGCTTCACGAAGTTGGGCAGCGCATCCATGTAGCTGTGGCTGTAGCGACCGGAGTATTCGATCTCCTGCCACTGGCGCACCATGCCGAGGTAGCGGTTGTTCAGCGAGCAGATCTTGATCGGCGTGTTGTACTGCAGGCAGGTCGACAGTTCCTGGATGCACATCTGCACCGAGCCTTCGCCCGTGATGGTGAACACTTCCGCATCGGGCTTCGCGAGCTTGATGCCCATGGCGTAGGGGATGCCCACGCCCATGGTGCCCAGGCCGCCCGAGTTGATCCAGCGGCGCGGCTCGTCGAAACGGTAGTACTGCGCGGCCCACATCTGGTGCTGGCCGACGTCGGACGTGATGTAGGTGTCCGTGTCCTTGGTCATGTTCCACAGCGTCTCGACGACGAACTGCGGCTTGATCACGTCCTTGTTGCCCCGGTCGTACTTGAGGCAGTCGCGGTCGCGCCAGCCCTCGATGGTCTTCCACCAGTTGGCGAGCGCGCCGGCGTCGGGCTTGGTCGTGCTCTCGCGGATCATCGAGATCAGCTCGGTGAGCACGTCCTTCACGTCGCCCACGATCGGGATGTCGACCTTCACGCGCTTGGAGATGCTCGAGGGGTCGATGTCGACGTGGATGATCTTGCGTTCGTTCTGCGCGAAGTGCTTCGGGTTGCCGATCACGCGGTCGTCGAAGCGCGCGCCCACGGCCAGCAGCACGTCGCAGTTCTGCATCGCGTTGTTGGCCTCGATGGTGCCGTGCATGCCCAGCATGCCGAGGAACTTGCGGTCGCTCGCCGGATAGGCGCCCAGGCCCATCAGCGTGTTGGTGACCGGGTAGCCGAGCATGTCGACCAGCGTGCGCAGTTCGTTGGTGGCATTGCCCAGCAGCACGCCGCCGCCGGTGTAGATGTAGGGACGCTTGGCGTTCAGCAGCAGCTGCAGCGCCTTGCGGATCTGGCCGCCGTGGCCCTTGCGCACCGGGTTGTACGAGCGCATCTCGACCTTCTCGGGGTAGCCGGCGTAGGCCACCTTCTTGAACGAGACATCCTTGGGCACGTCCACCACCACCGGGCCCGGACGGCCGCTGCGTGCGATGTGGAAGGCCTTCTTCATCGTCATCGCCAGGTCCTTCGGATCCTTGACGAGGAAGTTGTGCTTGACGATCGGGCGCGTGATGCCGACCGTGTCGCATTCCTGGAAGGCATCCAGGCCGATCGCCGCCGTGGGGACCTGGCCCGAGATGATCACCATCGGGATCGAGTCCATGTAGGCCGTGGCGATGCCCGTGACCGCATTCGTCAGGCCCGGGCCCGAGGTGACCAGCGCCACCCCCACCTCGCCGGTGGCGCGCGCATAGCCGTCGGCCGCGTGGACCGCCGCCTGCTCGTGGCGCACCAGCACGTGCTGGATGGTGTCCTGCTTGTAGAACGCGTCGTAGATGTAGAGAACCGCGCCGCCGGGGTAGCCCCAGACGTACTGGACGCCTTCGGCCTGCAGTGCCTTGACCAGCACTTCGGCGCCCATGAGTTCTTGCGAGTGATTGCCGGCGCCGGAGGACGCGGCTGCTGCGGAAGCGAGTTCCGCCTTCGAGATTTCCATGATCAACCTTTGGAGTTTTTTCGGGAACGAAAAACCTTGGGTGCCCCTTGCCAACCCTTGTGGGGCCGCGCCAGGACTTGAGGCCAAAGCCATGGGCGGACTGATTGTTCCGCCGGACCGTGACCCGTTTGCCTTTTGACTTGCGACCGCGATTATGACACCGACGCGGCCTTCCGCCGAGCCCGTATCGCCCCGCAACACGATTCGTCAGGAGCGGCGGGCATAATTCGCGGCCAACAACGAGGCATTCCCGCCCGACATCCATTCCCACGCGGCGCCCGGCGCCCCTCTGACGCTTGGCCACCGAACAAGAACTCTCCGATTTCCTGAAAAGCGTCGAACGACGCGCTTTCAAGCGGTCGGTCTATCACGTGCGAGACGAGGAAGCGGCGCTCGACATCGTGCAGGACAGCATGATGAAGCTGGCTCAGCACTACGGCGACAAGCCCGTCGCCGAGCTGCCGATGCTGTTCCAGCGCATTCTTTCGAATTGCACGCTCGACTGGTTCCGCCGCCAGAAGACCCGCCGCGCGCTGTTCTCGAACCTCAGCGACTTCGAGGCCATCGACGACGACGGCGATTTCGACCTGCTCGAGAACTTCGCTTCCGAGACCGACTCCAGAGAGACCGAGAGCGCCGAGGACACCACGCGCCGGGCACAGGTCCTGCATGAGATCGAAGAACAGATCGCGGCATTGCCGGGCCGTCAACGCGAGGCTTTCCTGATGCGTTACTGGGAAGAAATGGACGTCGCTGAGACGGCCGCCGCCATGGGCTGCTCCGAGGGCAGCGTCAAAACCCATTGCTCGCGCGCCGTCCACGCTCTGAGCAAGGCGCTCAAAGCCAAGGGAATTTCGCTATGAATACTAAGGTTCCTATTTCTTCCGTCGCCGAAAACGAGTTCGGTCAACGCGTGGCCGCGCGCCTGTCGGCGGGCAACCAGGCGTTGCCGCACGACATCGGCGAACGCCTGCGCGTGGCGCGTGCGCAAGCCGTGGCCCAGCGCAAGCAGGCACCGCAGCTGCGTGCGGCGCCCGCGGTGGTGCAGTCGGGCAGCACCGCCGTCCTGGGCGGCGGTGGCTGGGGCTGGTGGACCCGAATCGGCACCGTGGTGCCGCTCGTGGCACTGGTGGCCGGCCTGATCACCATCAGCGTGATGCAGGACGAGGACCGCGCCAGCGAGTTGGCCGAGGTCGATTCCGCACTGCTCACCGGCGACCTGCCGCCAGCCGCCTACACCGACCCGGGCTTCGCGCAGTTCCTCAAGTCCGACGGCGCCTCCGATTGACGGCAAGCGGCCTTGCCGCTTCCGTCCTGGCTCCTCCTGCTCCTCCCCCACGCCTCCCTCCGACCGATCACCCGAATGCCACGCCGCACCCAGCCCCCCGCGATTTCGCCCCGCTCCTCGCGCTCGTGGTCGCAAGGCGTGGCGGCTCGCTTCGCCGGGGCCGGCATCGTGGCCGCCGCGGCGCTGGGATTGACGATCGCGGTCGCGCAGACCACGCCCGTGCGCTCGGAAGCGGTCCGCGCCGATACGCCCAAGGCAACGACCACCGGCACCATGGCCGCGTCCGCCGCCGCCAAGCCCGCGCAGCTCACCAAGCCGCTGTGGGCCGAGCTCACCGCCGAGCAGCAGCAAGCGCTGCAACCACTGGCTCCGCACTGGAACACGCTCAACGTCGGCCAGAAGCGCAAGTGGCTCGCGCTGTCGCGCAACTACGCCTCGCTGCCGGCCGAGGACCAGATCACGCTGCGCAGCCGCATGATCGAATGGGCCGCGCTCAGCAACCAGCAACGCGTCCAGGCCCGGCTGAATTTCGCCGAGGTCAAGCGCGTGCCGGCCGACGAACGCAAGGCCAAGTGGGAGCAGTACCAGGCGCTGAGCGAAGAGGAAAAGCGCAAGCTCGCCGAACGCGCGCCGGCCAAGCCCAAGGGCGCAGCCATTCCGGTGCGGCCGGTGTCCTCGCAGAAGCTCGTCGCCGTTCCGGCCGTCACTTCGACCGGCCAGCACACGCCCCGCATCCAGCTCGCGCCACCCGCGGCGCCCGCAACCCCAGCCATCGTGCCGGCGGCAGCCGTCGTCGCGAATCCGCCGGCGACCGTCCCCGGTACCGCCGCAACCGCGACAGCCACCACCGCACCCGCAGCGCCTTCCGTCGCGCCCCCTGCCACCTATACGCCTCAGCCGGTGCCGGCCGAAGCCCAGGTGCCGTCTCCGTACACTTCACCGTCCGGTCCGTCGACTTCGGTATCCTCCACACCGTCTTCCACTTCCGCGGGGCGCGCGGTCGATCAATCGCCCGCCCCCTGACCCAAGGTCTCGATGGTTTCCAGCCCTTCCGAAATTTCGGAGTCGGATTCGCCTGCCCCTGCCGCATCTGACGCTTCCCTTTCCATCGCACAAGCCCCGGGACTCTGGCGCCGCATGGCCTGCTGGCTCTACGAAGGCATGCTGCTGTTCGCCGTGGTGTTCGTCTCGGGCTGGCTCTTCAGCACGCTGGGCCAGATGCGCGACGCCATGGACGAGCGGCGCCACCTGCTCCAGGCCTTCCTCTTCATCGTGTTCGGCGTCTACTTCGTCTGGTTCTGGGCCAAGGGCCAGACGCTGGCGATGAAGACCTGGAACATCCGCATCGTCGACGCGCACGGCCACCCGGTCACTCAGCGCCGCGCGCTCGCGCGCTACCTGCTGAGCTGGATCTGGTTCCTGCCGCCGCTCGCCGCCATCGCGCCCTTCAAGCTGTCGGGCCCCGAAGTCACGGTGCTCGTCTTCGGCTGGGTGGCCATCTGGGCCCTGCTGGCGCGCTTCCATCCGCAACGCCAGTTCTGGCACGACGCCTGGGCCGGCACCCGGCTCGTCACCTCCAAGCCCATGAGCCGCCGATGAGCGCCCTGCCCGAACTTCCCGATCCCGCCGTCAATCCGCAGAAGGCCCGCAAGGGCTTCGATCGCGTCTGGCACGCCACGCTGATCTCGCTGCATGGCCTGCGCGCCGGCTGGGGCGAGCCGGCCTTCCGGCAGGAAGCCATCCTGTCGATGGTCATGATCCCCGCCGCCTTCTGGCTCGGCCGCAGCTGGGTCGAGATCGCCCTGCTCGCGGGCAGCGCGGTGCTGGTGATGATCGTCGAACTGCTCAACACGGCCGTGGAAGCGGCCATCGACCGCATCGGCCCCGAGTGGCACGACCTCTCCAAGCGCGCCAAGGACATGGGCAGCGCCGCGGTGCTGCTGTCGCTGTCGCTGTGCACCTGCATCTGGGCGGCAGCCCTGTGGACGCGCTTCGTGTCATGAGCGGGCCCGCCGCGCGAGGCATGATCGAGGGATGACCCCTGAATTTTCGATCTGCGTGTATTGCGGCTCGCGCCCCGGCGAGCGTCCCGAGTTCACAGAAGCCGCCACGGCGGTCGGCCGCTGGATCGGCCAGCAGCGTGGCCAGCTGGTCTACGGCGGCGGCCGCACCGGCCTGATGGGCACGGTGGCCGAGGCCACGCGCGCCGCGGGCGGACGCGTGGTCGGCATCATCCCCAAGGCGCTGGTCGACAAGGAACTGGCCAACCCGCTGTGCGACGAGCTGCACGTGGTCGACACCATGCACGAGCGCAAGGCGATGATGGGCGAGCGCGCCGACGCCTTCCTGGCCATGGCCGGCGGCATCGGCACCTTCGAGGAGCTGTTCGAGATCTGGACCTGGCGCCAGCTCGGCTACCACGACAAGCCGGTCGGCATCCTCAACAGCGCGGGCTACTACGACAAGTTGCTGGAATTCCTTGCCCAGAGCGTGCGAGACGGCCTGATGGGCGACTGGCAGATGAGCCTGGTGCGCACCGGCACCGAGGCCGAGCCGCTGCTCGCGGCGCTGCGTGCCGAGGTGCCGCGCCATCCGCGCGACGACCGGCTGGCCGAGAACCTCTGAACCTCTTGTGAAAGGCCGGCGAGCGCCGGCCCCTGCGGTTCAGCTCAGACCGCGTTCTCGTTCTCTTCGCCGGTACGGATGCGCACGATGCGCTCGACGGCCGTGACGAAGATCTTGCCGTCGCCGATCTTGCCGGTGCGCGCCGAGTTCACGATGGCCTCGATGCAGCGCTCGACGTCGCCCTCGTTGACGACCACCTCGACCTTCATCTTCGGCAGGAAGTCGACCACGTACTCGGCGCCGCGGTACAGCTCGGTGTGGCCCTTCTGGCGGCCGAAGCCCTTGACCTCGGTCACGGTGAGTCCGGTGACGCCCACTTCGGCCAGGGCCTCGCGTACGTCCTCGAGCTTGAAGGGTTTGACGATGGCGGTGATCTGCTTCATGGTTTGCGTGCTCCGGCGGTTTCGTTGAATTTGCTGGTGATAGGGTAACGCCAATCCTTGCCAAAACTGCGGTGCGTCACCCGGATGCCTACCGGCGCCTGGCGCCGCTTGTATTCGTTGATCTTGATGAGCCTTGCCACCCGCTCGACCACCGCGCGGTCGTAGCCCGCGGCGATGATCTCGTCGATGCCCTCGTCATCCTGCATGTAGCGTGCCAGGATCGCGTCGAGGATGTCGTAGGGCGGCAGGCTGTCCTGGTCGGTCTGGTCGGGCCGCAGCTCGGCGCTCGGGGGCCGCGTGATGATGCGCTCGGGGATCGGCTCGGTGCCGGTGCCATAGGGATCGTGGGCATTGCGCCAGCGCGCGAGCGCGAACACGGTCGTCTTCAACAGGTCCTTGATGACCGCGAAGCCGCCCGCCATGTCGCCGTAGAGCGTGCAGTAGCCGGTGGCCATCTCGCTCTTGTTGCCCGTGGTGAGAACGATCGAGCCGAACTTGTTCGACAACCCCATCAGCAGCGTGCCGCGGATGCGGGCCTGGATGTTCTCTTCGGCCGTGTCCTCGGGCCGGCCCGCGAACTCGGGGGCCAGCGCCGTCTTGAACGATTCGAAGGTGTGGCGGATCGAGATCTCGTCGTAGCGCACGCCCAGGCGCCCCGCCATGTCGCGCGCATCGATCCAGCTGATGTCGGCCGTATAGGGCGAGGGCATCATCACCGCGCGCACCTTGTCCTTGCCGAGCGCATCGACCGCGATCGCGAGCACCAGCGCCGAGTCGATGCCGCCCGACAGCCCGAGGATCGCGCCCGGAAAGCCGTTCTTGCCGACGTAGTCGCGCACGCCGAGCACCAGCGCATCCCAGAGCTGGGCCTCGGCGTCGCGCGGCGCGGCGATGGGCTCGGACAGGAAGCGCACGCCCTGCGACGGTGCACGCTCGAGCTCGGCCAGCACCAGCTTCTCCTCGAAGCCCGGCGCCTGCACGGCGAGCGCGCCATCGCCCTGCAGCGCGAAGGAGGCGCCGTCGAACACCACCTCGTCCTGCCCGCCCACGAGGTGGGCATAGACCAGCGGCAGCCCCACGGCGCGCGCGCGATCGGCCATGCGCGCCACGCGCTCGCCCTCCTTGCCCACGTGGTAGGGCGAGGCATTGATCACCGCCAGCACCTCGGCGCCGGCGGCGCGCGCCAGCTCGGCCGGCGCGTCGAACCAGGCGTCCTCGCAGATCAGCAGCCCGACCGACACGCCGCCGGCCTCGAACACGCAGGTGCCCTGCCCCGGCGCGAAATAGCGGCGCTCGTCGAACACCTGGTAGTTGGGCAGCTCGCGCTTGGCGTAGGTCTGGAGGATGCGGCCTTCCTTGAGCACGCTGGCCGCGTTGTGGCGCAACTGCACCGACACGGAGCGCCCGCGCAGGCTGCCGCCGCTCGGATGCCCCACCACCACGACCATGTCTTTGAGGTCGGCCAGAGCGGCGGCGATGCCTTTCACGGCATCATCGCAAGCTTCGGTGAAGGCCGGCCGCAGGAACAGGTCCTCGGCCGCGTAGCCGGCGATCGAGAGTTCGGGCGTCAGCAGAAGGCGAGCGCCCTGGGCATGGGCCTCGCGCGCGGCCGCCACGATTTTTCGGGCATTGCCGGGGAGATCGCCCACCACGAAATTGAGTTGCGCGATGGCGAGCTTGAGCGTCATACGGAAGGAAGAAACAGGCTTGAACGATTATGTCATTCGGGTTGTCGCGTCGCCGTCGGACGTGAGCCCGCAGGCCTGGAACGCGCTGCTCGCCGCGCAGGCCGAACCCTCGCCCTTCATGCGCCACGAGTACCTGGCCGCGCTGCACGAGAGCGGCAGCGCCACGCCCGGGAGCGGATGGACGGCCCAGTTCTTCACCCTCTGGCGCGGCGACACACTCGAGGCCGCCTGCCCGGTCTACGTCAAGGACCATTCCTATGGCGAGTACGTGTTCGACTGGGCCTGGGCCAACGCCTACCAGCAGCACGGCCTGGCCTACTACCCGAAGGCGACGGTCGCAGTGCCGTTCACGCCCGTGCCCGGCGCGCGCCTGCTCGCGCGCGACGCGGCCGGCCGCGCGCTGCTGGCCCAGGCGCTGGTGGCCTGGTGCAAGGAGAGCGAGCTGTCGTCGCTGCACCTGCTGTTCGGTGCCGAGGCCGACATCGAGGCCTGTACCGAGGCCGGGCTGATGCTGCGGCACACGGTGCAGTTCCATTGGCAGAACCCGGCGCCCGGCTACGCGGACTTCGAGGCCTTCCTCGCGAGCCTCTCGCACGACAAGCGCAAGAAGATCCGCCAGGAACGCCGCAAGGTCGCCGATGCCGGCGTGAGCTTCCGCTGGTCGCGCGGGACCGACATCACGCGCGCCGACTGGGACTTCTTCTACCGCTGCTACGCGCGCACCTACCGCGAGCACGGCAACCCGCCCTACCTCACGCGCGACTTCTTCCATCGCATGGCCGACACGCTGCCCGAGGCCTGGCTGCTGTTCGTCGCCGAGCGGGAGGGCAAACCGGTCGCCGCCAGCCTGATCGCGCTGGCCACCGACGATGGCACCGGTCGGCCGCTCGTGGCCTACGGTCGCTACTGGGGCGCGGTCGAGCGCGTCGACTGCCTGCACTTCGAGGCCTGCTACTACCAGCCGCTGGCCTGGTGCATCGCGCACGGCGTGCAGCGCTTCGAGGGCGGTGCGCAGGGCGAGCACAAGATGGCGCGCGCCCTGATGCCCGTGAAGACCACCAGCGCCCACTGGCTCGCGCATCCGGCCTTCGCCGACGCGGTCGAGCGCTTCCTCGAGCGCGAGGGCGAAGGCATCGAGAACTACATGGACCACCTGGGCGAGCGCAGCCCGTTCAAGGCCGCCTGAAAGCGACGGCGGGCCCGCGTCAGGTCACGGCCAAACACGGCTGCTATAAACCCCGGCAGATCGCCAACAACAAGGGGAAAAAGTCATGCCATTCGTCGGCCTGGGTCTGCACATCCTGATCGCGCTGTTCTTCGCGGTGCACGCGATGCGCCACGGCAAGCAGATGTACTGGCTGCTGATCCTGTTCAGCTTTCCGCTGCTGGGCAGCATCGTCTACTTCGTGGTCGAGTACCTGCCCGCCTCGCGCATGCAGCGCACCGCGGGCAAGGTCGCGAGCGCGGCCATCGGCTTCATCGATCCCGAGCGCGAATACCGCGCGGCCGAGCAGGCCTACGACCTCGCGCCCACGGCGCAGAACAAGCTGCGCCTCGCCAAGGCCGCGCTCGACCGCGGCCAGGCCGGCGAGGCGGTCGGGCATTACCGCGATGCGCTCAAGGGCCCGCTGGCCTCCGATCCCGAACTTCAGTTCGGCCTCGCGAGCGCGCTGCTGGCCGCGGGCGGTCCCGGCGCGGGTGGCGAAGCGATGCAGGCGCTGCAAAGCCTGCGCTCGACCCGCGACGACTACCGCAAGGACGAGGTCGCGCTGCTGGTGGCCCGCGCCCTGGCCGCCGAGGGCCGCAACGACGAGGCGCGCCAGGCTTTCGAATCGACCCTGAGCCTGTACAACACCGTCGAGGCGCGGGCGCGCTACGTGGCCTGGCTCGCGCAGCAGGGCGACGGCGCCGCCGCGCAGCGCCAATGGGACGAGCTCCAGCAGGCCGCGCGCCACTGGAACTCGCACGCCCGCTCGGTCAACCGCGAATGGATGCGGCTGGCCGGCGACGCGGCCCGCGGCTGAGGTCGAGCCCGAGGCTCCGACCAAGGGCATAGCCGGCCCTGCCGTTCGGCAGATCGACAGCGGCCGGCGCGGGAACGAGCATGCGGCCATCGCGCAAGCCCGGCGCGCAGGAGAGCACCGCATGCCCGCATCGATCCGCCCCCTCTTCCCCTGGGCGCTGGCCCTGGGCCTCGCGGCCCTCGCCTGCGTCCCGGCCCATGCCGCCAGCTTCGACTGCGCCAAGGCCTCGAACCCCACCGAGAAGACCATCTGCGCCACGCCCGCGCTCTCGCTGCAGGACGAGAGCATGGCCGAGCTCTATCGCAAGCAGCTTGCGACACCCGATGCCGGCCAATGGGCCGCCTACCTGAAGCGCGACCAGCGCGACTGGCTCGCGGTGCGCAACCGGCACTGCAAGGCCGACGTGAAATGCCTGCGGGAGGACTACGAGCGGCGCATCCGCTACCTGGCGGAGCCGCTGCTGCACCGGACCGGCCGCTACGTGGAGGGCCGCTGTCCGAAGGACGGGCGCTTCCTGGACGTGACGCCATCGGACGACGGCGGGCTCGACATCGAGCTCTACATCTGCCCCGATGCGCGCGGCAACATGCTGCTGCAAGGCCGTGGCCGGCTCGACGAGCGGCAGCGGCTGGTGGTGCCGTTCGGCGGGCGTTGCACCCGCACCCTGCAATTCGGCACCGACCGCATCGTGGTGACCGACACGCCCGCGGGCGCCGCGGAATGCACGAGCCCGTCGACGGCCGGCACCTTCGTGCGCGATGCGCGCCGGTCGCCGTTCGAGCAGGAGTGACTGCCCCGGAGCGACCGACACGCGCCTACCGCATCACTTCTTGTACGCGGCGATGCCGTCGAGGATTTCCTTGCGGGCGGCGTCGATGCCTTCCCAGCCCAGCACCTTGACCCACTTGCCGGCCTCGAGGTCCTTGTAGTGCTCGAAGAAGTGGCTGATGGCCTTCAGGCGCATCGGGTTCACGTCGTCCACCGATTTCCAGTGACTGTAGATCGGCAGCACCTTGTCGGTCGGCACGGCCAGCACCTTGCCGTCCACGCCGGCTTCGTCTTCCATCATCAGGATGCCCAGCGGGCGGCAGGGCACGACCACGCCCGGCAGCAGCGGATACGGCGCGATCACCAGCACGTCGACCGGGTCGCCGTCGCCCGACAGGGTCTGCGGCACGTAGCCGTAGTTGGCCGGGTAGTACATGGCCGTGGTCATGAAGCGGTCGACGAAGATCGCGCCCGATTCCTTGTCGACCTCGTACTTGATCGGGTCGGCGTTCATCGGGATTTCGATCACGACGTTGAAGTCGTCGGGAACGTTCTTGCCGGGGGAAACTTTGTCGAAGGCCATGTCGTTATCGAGTAGTTGAAAAGTATGAGAGGGATGCGGACAAACCCGAAGTTTACTTTCCGTGTCATGGACCCGTCGCACGCGATTTCGTTTTTGCCTGTAAATTGCAGCCGTTGGCCAATCGGCTCCGCACCCCGGCTCCCCGGGATGCAGCGAGCTTCGAGGAAGCAACGCGGCGGAAATCTCGACTCCCGCGCGTTGCACGCAACGGATCCTCGCGCTTTCCGTCTCCACGTCACAACGAACGAATGGAGAAGCAACGCATGAATGGCAACACCCCCCTCATCCTCGCCATCGTCTGCGGCCTCGTGGCCGTGGCCTACGGCATCTGGGCCCGAAGTTGGATCCTCGCCAAGGACGCGGGCAACGCGCGCATGCAGGAGATCGCGGCGGCGATCCAGCAGGGCGCGGCGGCCTACCTGGCCAAGCAGTACCGCACCATCGCCATCGTGGGCGTGGTGCTCGCGATCCTGATCGCCCTCTTCCTCGACCTCACGACCGCGGTCGGCTTCGTGGTCGGCGCGGTGCTCTCGGGCGCCTGCGGCTTCATCGGCATGAACGTCTCGGTGCGCGCCAACGTGCGCACCGCGCAGGCCGCCACCCAAGGCGTCGGGCCGGCGCTCGACGTGGCCTTCCGCGGCGGCGCCATCACCGGCATGCTGGTGGTCGGGCTGGGCCTGCTGGGCGTCTCGATCTTCTACTGGTTCCTGGCCTCCAGGGGCCTGCCGAGCGGCAACCATGCGCTGGCGGCGCTGCTCAATCCGCTGATCGGCTTCGCCTTCGGCTCCTCGCTGATCTCGATCTTCGCGCGCCTCGGTGGCGGCATCTTCACCAAGGGCGCCGACGTCGGCGCCGACCTGGTGGGCAAGGTCGAGGCCGGCATCCCCGAGGACGATCCGCGCAACCCCGCGGTGATCGCCGACAACGTGGGCGACAACGTCGGCGACTGCGCCGGCATGGCGGCCGACCTGTTCGAGACCTACGCGGTGACGCTGATCGCGACCATGGTGCTCGGCGCGCTGATGGTCACGGCGGCGCCGGTCAACGCGGTGCTCTATCCGCTGGCGCTGGGCGGCGTGTCGATCGTCGCGTCGATCATCGGCTGCTTCTTCGTCAAGGCCTCGCCGGGCATGACCAACGTGATGCCGGCGCTCTACAAGGGCCTGGCGGTGGCGGGCATCCTGTCGCTGATCGCTTTCTGGTTCGTCACCAGCTGGCTCATCCCCGACAACGCGCTCGGCGCCGGCGGCAGCCAGCTCAAGCTGTTCGGCGCCTGCTTCGTGGGCCTGGCGCTGACGGCGGCGCTGGTGTGGATCACCGAGTACTACACGGGCACGCAATACAAGCCGGTGCAGCACATCGCGCAGGCCTCGACCACGGGCCACGGCACCAACATCATCGCGGGCCTCGGCGTGTCGATGCGCTCGA
Organism: Variovorax sp. FG153; assembly: GCF_057809595.1. Taxonomy (NCBI): domain Bacteria; kingdom Pseudomonadati; phylum Pseudomonadota; class Betaproteobacteria; order Burkholderiales; family Comamonadaceae; genus Variovorax; species Variovorax sp. FG153. The sequence goes on along the minus strand of NZ_JBMDKG010000021.1, from coordinate 71,440 downwards.
CGGCCTGGCCCGTGATCTTCGTGTGCATCGCCATCCTGGCCTCGTACGCGCTGGCCGGCCTGTTCGGCATCGCGGTGGCCGCGACCTCCATGCTCAGCATGGCCGGCATCGTGGTGGCGCTGGACGCCTACGGTCCGATCACCGACAACGCCGGCGGCATCGCCGAGATGAGCGAGCTGCCCGCGAGCGTGCGCGACATCACCGACCCGCTGGACGCTGTGGGCAACACCACCAAGGCCGTGACCAAGGGCTATGCCATCGGTTCGGCCGGCCTCGCGGCGCTGGTGCTGTTCGCCGACTACACGCACAAGCTCGAGAGCTTCGGCCTGAACATCAGCTTCAACCTCAGCGACCCGATGGTGATCGTCGGCCTGTTCATCGGCGGCCTGATCCCCTACCTGTTCGGCGCCATGGCGATGGAGGCCGTGGGCCGCGCGGCGGGCTCGGTGGTCGAGGAAGTGCGCCGGCAGTTCCGCGACATCCCCGGCATCATGGAAGGCACCGCCAAGCCCGAGTACGGCAAGGCCGTGGGCATGCTGACCGGCGCGGCCATCAAGGAGATGATGATCCCCTCGCTGCTGCCGGTGCTGGTGCCGATCGTGGTCGGCCTGCTGCTCGGTCCGAAGGCACTCGGCGGCCTGTTGATGGGCACCATCGTCACGGGCCTGTTCGTCGCCATCTCCATGTGCACCGGCGGCGGTGCCTGGGACAACGCCAAGAAGTACATCGAGGACGGCCACTTCGGCGGCAAGGGCAGCGACACGCACAAGGCCGCCGTCACCGGCGACACCGTGGGCGACCCCTACAAGGACACGGCCGGCCCGGCCGTGAACCCGCTGATCAAGATCATCAACATCGTGGCCCTGCTCATCGTGCCGCTGGTGGTGAAGTTCCATGCCGGCGATGCGACGGCCGCCGTGCCGCCCCCGGCACCGGTCGCCGCCATGGCACCGGCCGCGGTCAGCACACCGGCCGGTGCCGTGGCCTCGGGCGCGGTGACCGCGGCCGAAGCCGCCGCGGTCAAGGTCGAGAACGGCGTGGTCAAGTTCTACTTCGCCACCGGCAGCGCCGAGGTCGCGCCCAATGCCAGGGAGGCACTGGCCGACGTGATCAAGGCGGTGCAGAGCGGCAACACGGTGCTGGTGAGCGGCTACCACGACGCCACCGGCGACGCCGCGAAGAACGCCGAGCTCGCCAAGCAGCGCGCGATGGCGGTCGGCGATGCGCTCAAGGCCGCGGGCGCGCCCGAGGACAAGATCGAGCTCGCCAAGCCCGAGCAGACCCAGGCCGACGGCCCCGCGGGCGAGGCGCGGCGCGTCGAGGTGAAGGTGAAGTCCTGAGGCTCGCGCCCGACTGAAACGCCATTCCGCACGGGGCGACGCTGCATCGGCGTCGCCCCGTTTTTCTTGCGCGCCGGAAAACGCACCCCATCGAAGCGAGGTGCGCGCGCCACGTTTCGCGTGACCGGGCCGCGCCGGCCCGCTACGCTTGCGCGCCAGGCATTTCGAATCCGATGACACACCTTCACCTTCGCAACGCCCTCCTCCAGGCCCTGGCGCCGCTGCTGCTCGCGGCCACCGGCGGCACGGCCTTCGCACAGGCGCCTTCGCCAGCCGACGACGTCACCTCCCTGAGCTTCGACGCCGCGCGCGCCCGCATGCTCGACCGCTCCGACAAGCTGGCCGCCGCGCGCGCGGCGGTCGAGGCCAAGCAGCTGCAGAGCGATGGCCTCAAGCGGCTGGGCGGCCCGGTGGTCAGCGTGTCGGGCCTGGCCTATGCGTACAACGCCAACCTGAACCTCGACCTCGATCCGCTCAACCAGAAGCTCGGCCAGATCGGGCAGGCGCTGCCGCCCTCGATCCAGAGCTTCATCGCGCGCGTGCCGATACCGCAACTGCCCAACAGCTACACCCTGAACCGGCACGACACCGGCTCCAACGCCTCGGTGTCGGCGGTCTGGCCGATCTACCTGGGCGGCGCCACCGACGCGGTGCGCGGCTTCGTGTCGGCGCAGACGCGCGAGGCCGAGGCCGATGCCGAACAGGCGAGCCACGAGGTCGACACGCTGCTGGTGCAGCGCTACTTCGGCGCCCAGCTCGCGCAGCGCGCGGCGCAGTTGCGCGCGCAGGCCGAGCGCACCATCGCGCAGCACGACGCGGCGGCGCAAAAGATGCTCGCGGCCGGCGTGATCTCGCGCGTCGAACGGCTGCAGGCCGGCGCGGCCTACGAGGAGGCGCGCCGCAACGCGCGCAAGGCCGAGAACGACGCCGCGCTCGCGGCCGTGGCACTGGCGCGCACGGTGCGCGCCGAGGGCCGCGTGGCGCCGCAGACGCCGCTGTTCGTGATCAGCGCGCCGGTCGAGCCGCTGGGCTGGTTCATCGATTCGGCGCTCAACCGCCACCCGGGCCTCGAGAAGGTCGCGGCCAAGAAGTCGCAGGCCGAGCAATTGCACGAGGGCGAGGAAGCGCTGCGCCGCCCGCAGGTGATCGCCTTCGGCACGCGCCAGCTCAAGAGCGGCAATGCGGACTGGGTCGCGGGCCTGGGCGTGCGCTGGACGCTGTACGACTCGGTCGACCGCGATGCGCTCTCGGCCGCGTCGCAAAAGCAGGTCGAGCAGGCCGAACGCACCGGCGCCCAGGCACGCAGCGACATCTCGCTGCTGGTGGAACGCAACTGGCGCGCGCTCGACAACGCGCGCCGCCAGTACCTCGAGATGCAGGCCTCGGTGGAACTGGCGCGCGAGGTGCTGAAGCTGCGCACCTCGGGCCTGCGCGAAGGCACCAGCACCACGCTCGACCTGATCGACGCCGAGACCAACCAGGCCAAGGTGCTGACCGAGCGCGCGCAGGCCGCCAACGAGTACGTGCAGGCGCTGGCTCAGCTGCTCGAGAGCGCGGGCCTGTCCGACCGCTTTTCCGACTACATCGCGCGTGCCGACGTGAAGGTGAACTGAATGATGAGTGCCAAGACCCGCAAACTGATCGCGATCCTGGCCGCGCTGCTCGTGCTGGCGCTGCTGGCCTGGGGCTTCTGGCGCGCCTCGCGGCCCGCGCCCGAGGTGTTCCAGGGCCAGATGGAGGCGCGCGAGACCGACGTGGCCGGCAAGGTGACGGCGCGCGTGGCCGAGGTGCTGGTGAAGGAAGGCGACCGCATCCAGGCCGGCGCGGTGCTGGTGCGCATGGACAGCCCCGAGGTGCGCGCCAAGCTCGCGCAGGCCACCGCCGCCGAGCAGGCCGCGCAGGCCGTGGCCCAGAAGGCGCAGAACGGCGCGCGGCCGCAGGAGATCGAGATGGCGCGCATGCAATGGCAGCGCGCCGAGACCGCGGCCCAGCTCGCGCAGACCTCGTTCCGTCGCGTCGACGGCCTCGCGCGCGAAGGCCTGGTGGCCGACCAGAAGCGCGACGAGGCCGAGGCCAACTGGAAGGCCTCGCGCGACGCGGCGATCGCCGCCAGGGCGCAATACGACATGGCGCGCGCCGGCGCGCGTCCCGAGGACCAGGCCGCGGCCAGCGCGCAGGCGCGCCAGGTCGCCGGCGTGGTCGCGGAAGCGGAAGCCGCCAAGGCCGAGACCGAGCTGCGCAGCCCGGTCGCCGGCGAGGTGGCCAAGGTGCTGGCCAAGGTCGGCGAGCTCTCGCCGCAGGGCGTGGCGGTGGTCACGGTGGTCGACCTGGCCGACCAGTGGGTGGTGCTCAACGTGCGCGAGGACCGGCTGCCGCGCTTCGCGATGGGCAGCGAGTTCGAGGCCCGCCTGCCCGCGCTGGCCGAGGATCGGCGCACGGCGCGCTTCAAGGTCTACTACAGCGGCGTGCTGCCCGACTTCGCGACCTGGCGCGCCACCCGCGGCGGCGCCGGCTTCGACGTGCGCACCTTCGAGGTCCGGGCGCGGCCGCTGCAGCCGATCGAGGGCGCGCGGCCCGGCATGAGCGTGCTGGTCGACTAGCACATGAGCCTTCGCGGCTTCTCCACCGCCAGCGCACGGCGCGAGTTCGCGCTGCTGCGCGCGCGGCCCTGGGACCTCGCAATGATCACCTGGGTGCCGCTGCTCGCGGTGCTCCTGATCTGGTGGATCTTCTCGGCCGGCCTGCCCGAGCGCTTGCCGATCGGCGTGCTCGACCAGGACCGCTCGGCGCTGTCGCGCCAGATCGTGCGCTTCCTCGATGCCACGCCGGGCCTGCGCGTGGTGCAGCGCTTCGACGACGAAGGCGCGATGGCGCGCGCGCTCACCAGCGGCGCGGTCGATGCCGCGGTGCAACTGCCGCGCGATCTCAACCGCGAGGTCAAGCAGGGCCGAGTAGGCCAGGTCGTGCTGCTGCACAACGCCCAGCTTGGCACGCATTCGAGCCTGATCCAGCGCGACGTGCGCACGGTGGTCGCCACGGTCTCGGGCGGGGTCGAGCTCGCGGTGCGCAACAAGCGCGGCGAATCGATGATCGCCGCGCGCGCGACCATGGAGCCGCTGAAGGCCGGCACCGTCGCGCTGTTCAACACCTCGGGCGACTACGAGCAGTTCCTCGGCGCCGCGCTGATCCCGGCGCTGCTGCACATCCTCGCGATGACCGCCGGCGCCTGGGCCGTGGGCCGCGAGCTGCGCGACCGCAGCATCGGCGGCTGGCTCGGCGCCGCGCCGCGCTGGCACGAGGCGCTGGCCGCACTCGCGGGCAAGCTCGCGCTGCCGTTCGCGAGCCTGTCGCTGGTCGGCATCACCGCCATGCTGTGGATCACGGCCGGGCGTGGCTGGCATCCGGTGGGCTCGCTCGGCTGGACGCTGTTCGCGCTGGTGGTGTTCCTCGCGCTGTCGATCGCGCTCGGCGGCTTCGTCGCGGCGCTCACGCGCTCGCTGCGCACCGCGCTGTCGGCCACCGGCTTCATCACCGCGCCGGCCTTCGCGTTCGGCGGCGTGGGTTTCCCGCTGGTGGCCATGCCCGCGCTGGCGCAGCTGTGGGCCGCGCTGCTGCCCTACACCCACTACGTCCGCGTGCAGATGGAGCAACTGCAGATGGGCGCGCCGCTGGCCTATTCGGCCGCGACGCCGCTGTGGATGGTGCTGGGCACCGCCGTGCTGCTGGCCGCGACGGCCACCGCACTGGGCCGCGCGGCGCGCGCGCCCGATTCATGGGGCGGCCGCTGATGGACCGCCAGCGCGCCCTCGCCCGCTTCGGCGCCGCCTGGAGCGACACCGCGCTGGCCGTGCTGCGCGACAAGGGCGTGCTGCTGATCATGCTGCTGGCGCCGATCATCTACGGCTTCTTCTACCCCTGGCCCTATGGCACGCAGGCCGTGACCCGGGTACCGGTGGCGGTGGTGGACCAGGACCACACCGGTCTGTCGCGCCAGATCGCGCGCTTCGCGATGGCCAATCCGCGGCTGGACGTGCGCCTGGTCACGGCCGATGTGCACGAGGCGCAGCAGGCCCTGTGGCGCGGCGAGATCGAGGGCTACGCATTGCTGCCGGCCGATCTCAAGCGCAGCGTGCTGCGCGGCCTGCCGGCGGTGGTCAGCATCGAGGGCAACGGCGCCTATGCGCTGCTCAACAAGGCGGTGCTCTACGGCTTCTCGGAAGCGGTGGGCACGGTCTCGACCGGTGTCGAGATCCGCAAGCTGCAGGCCGGCGGCCAGAGCGCCGTGCAGGCGGCGCGCAGCCGCAGCCCGCTGGTCACGCAACTGGTGGCGCTGTTCAATCCCACCGAGGGCTACGGCAGCTACGTGGTGCCGGCAGTGGCGCTGCTGATCCTGCAGCAGACGCTGCTGATGGGCACCGCCATGCTGGCCGGCACCTGGGCCGAGGCCCGGCGGCTGCGCGCCTCGATGAGCGCCTGGCTGGGCCGGCTCGCGGCGCTGTCGGGCTTCGGCGTGCTCAGCGGCATCTTCTATTTCGGCTGGGTGTTCTTCCTGCAGGACTACCCGCGCGGCGGCAACCCCTTCGGCGCGCTGGTGCTGCTGGCCTTCTACGTGCCCGCGATCTGCACGCTGGGCCTGCTGCTGGGCTGCTGGTTCCGCGACCGCGAACGGGCGCTTCAGGTGCTGCTGTTCACGGCCCTGCCGATGGCTTTTCTGTCGGGCTTCTCGTGGCCGGTCGAGGCCCTGCCCGCGCCGCTGCAGGCCCTGCGCTGGCTGTTCCCGAGCACGGCCGGCATCCAGGCCTCGCTGCGGCTCAACCAGATGGGTGCGCCGCTGCACGACGTGCTGCCGCACCTGGGCGTGCTGCTGGCCCTGCTGCTGGCCGGCCTGCTGACGCTGTGGCTCGCGGCGACGCCGCGGCGCAGGGCCGCAGCCTAGCGCTGGCTCTCCGCCGCCACCGCGCGCACCAGCCGCGTGGCCGGCGCGACCAGCTCGCGCAGGTCGCCCGCGCGCTCCTGCTCGATGGCCTGCAGCACCAGCTCGTTGATGCCGCCGACCACCGTCATCGCCATCTCGCTCGTCAGGTGCGCCTGCGGGCCCGGGCCGGTCGTGCCGCTGCTGTTGATCGCGGCCTGGATGAAGTTCGCGATCTCGTCGTTGACCCGTCGCCGCGCCACCAGCCCAGGCATGCCCAGGCCCAGGATTTCGACGAACAGCGTGCGCAGCAGCACCGGGTCCTGCGCCAGATAGTCGAAATAGGCCGTGATCGCGCGCTCCACCTGGGCATGCCAGGGCTGCACCGGGTCGAAGGCCTCGCTGACCGCCTGCAGCGCCAGGTGGCTGGCCGCCTCGTAGAGCGCGATCAGGCATTCGGTCTTGGTCGCGAAATGCTCGTAGAAGGTGCGGCGCGACACCGCGGCCTCGCGCACGATGTCGGCAATGGTGGTGTCGGCGTAGCCCTTGGCGGCCACCGCGCGGGCCATGCCCTCGAGCAGCCGGTGGTAGTGCTCGTTGCGCGATTCGGCCGGAGTCTGGGAGGTGTTGTCGGTGACGGCACTCATGAACGGAACATTTTCCTACGCGCTGGTACTTGACAGTACCAAGCACCCGGAGGCACCATGCAGGCATTGCGGTACGCATCTGTACCACACCCCTTGCCACCACCATTCCGATTCACGAGGATTGTCTTCATGAGCACCGAACTCGTCGTCCGCCGCCTTCTGATCGATCTCCAGGCCCCGTTTGCCCGCGACTGGTGCGGCGGCGATGCATTCTCCACCGCCTTCTTCAACGCCCTGTCGATGAGTTTTCCCTTCGGCGAGCAGTTCTTCATCGACGCGGTGCGCGACGCCGTCGCCACCCTGCCGCCCGAGACGCAGGACAAGTACCGCGCCGAGGTGCGCGGCTTCATCGGCCAGGAAGCGACGCACCGGCGCATCCATTCGCTATTCAACGCCCACCTCGAGAAGCAGGGCCTGGTCGACCGCTGGACCGAGCGCGCGAGCAAGCGGCTGTCGCTGATGGAAGGCGCCGACCCGCGCCATGCGCTCGCGGTGACGGCCGCCACCGAGCACTTCACCGCCATGTTCGCCGAGTGGCTGCTCGCGCATCCGCAGATCCTCGACGGCGCCGAGCCGCGGCTGCGCACGATGTGGCTGTGGCACAGCGCCGAGGAGCTCGAGCACAAGAGCGTGGCCTTCGACGTCTACCGGGCCGCGGGCGGCTCCGACGAATGGCGCACGCGCTGGTTCCGCCGCGTCACGCTGATGTTCCTCGGCGACCTGATGCACCAGACGCTGACCAACCTGCGGCACGAGAAGCAGCTGTGGAAGTGGTCGACCTGGAAGAGCGCCGCGCGCATCCTGCTCGCGCGCGACGGGCTGCTGCGCGGCAACTACGCGATGTGGCGCCGCTACCTGCGCGCCGATTTCCATCCCGCCCAGCAGGACAGCAGCCTGTCGGAGCGCTGGCTCGTGGACAACCGCGCGGCCTACGTGCCGGTCGGCGCGGTCGCGGCGCAGCCGGAAGCCGCCGCGGCCTGAGCGCGGCCCTTCAGAAGAAGCTGGTGCGGTGCTGCGGCACCGTGCCGCTCGCCTGTTGCTGCGGATCGACGCGCAGCGGCACCTCGTGCAGGGTGTCGAAGTCCGAGGGCGCGTCGGGCACGCGCATCACGGCCTCGAGCTCATGCATCGAGGCCACCCAGCGGCCGGCCGGCGACTCGGCCGGCTCGTCGTTGGCGAAGGTGCCGTCGCGGATGTAGAAGGTCTCGCCCTCGGGGCGCTCGCCGTGCAGCTCGACCAGGCGCGCGATCGAGAAGTTGTAGGTCACCAGCTTCTCGCGCGTCAGGCGGTCCTTGCCGCCGCAGTTGAACGAGCCCTCGGCCGCGATCACGATGCAGGAACCGTCCACGCTGCTGTCGGTGCCATGGCCCGAGCGCCAGATGGCGTTGGGCAGCCGCACCCGCACCTTGTCGATGACCAGGTCGCGCTGCTTGTTGAGGCTGCCCAGCGGCGGCACCAGCGAACGCAACTGCCGCAGGCGCTCGGCGAAGTTGTCGTCCATCACGAATTCCACATGGTGCGACGCGCTGCCCGAGGACCGCTTGACCACCTGCATGACGACGTGACGCGGTTTAGCCACGGCAGCTTCCTTTTGCGCGCGCGGACGGCCGCACTACGCCAAAAGCACCCATTGCCTTGCTGCAAATCATCTGATGTCGGCCTGAAATTAGAACTTTTTTACCAATGCAATTACATGCATCAATTGTTTCTAACTGTATAACTATTGCGGCCATCATGGAAGTCGCACGACGCGATGCCCGCACGGGCATGTCGCCAAGGCGTCGCCCCGCCGTGCTAGACGAGACGCGCCGAATAACGCCCTCGCGGGCGTTGCGTCATTCGGGCGACGACGGCGCGGCCGCGGCGGCTTCCAGCGCCTCGTCGAGCGCCTTGCACGACGGCGCGCAGACGGTCTGGGACTTGCCGAGCACCTGGCGGGTGCGCAGTTGCGAGCGCACGCGGTGCTTGCCGCACATGAAGCACGACATGGTGGCGCCGCTGAACGACGCGGAGGCGCGGAACGGGGACCCCGGCGTCTTCGACTTGTAGCGCAGGCCGTCTTCCAGGACGGCAGTCTTCACCTCAGCCTTGGCCATCGGTTTCTTCCTTCTTCTTCGGTTCGGGGCGGCGCATGGCGCGCGCGATCGCTTCCCTGGCGCGGGTCTCGGCCGCCAGCGAGGCGTCGAGCGCGGAGCGGCACAGGCCGGCGTGCTGGTAATTGAGGTTCTCGTACACCTCGGCGGCGGCCGGATAGGCGTCGAGCAGGCGACTGAGGTCGGCGCCCGATTCGACGTCTTCGAACTCGTGCACCAGGTGCGCGACCACCGAGCGGTACTGCTCGGCACCGACGGGCACCTTGCTGTGATCCAGCCGCTCGAGCAACTGGGCCAGCACATGGGTCACCGACAGATCGGTCTTGGGGGACGGAGTGTGGGTCGTGTTCATGGTCTGCATCTGGGGACAGCATACCCCTATGCAAGTGGCGGGGTGTCGGCCGAAGCCCCTTCCCCGGCCGGGACGAAGCCGGATTCGCCGCCTTCGCCGTGCCCTGCGGCCTTCATGCGCTGCAGCAGGCTGTGCAGCATCTCGGTCGAGAGGCCATGGATCACCAGCCGGTGCCCGGCCCGCAGGGTCGACAACGGCACCAGCGGGTGCTTGTTGTTGACCAGGATCAGGTGCTCGGGCGCCGCGAGGATGGTGGCGGCATAGATGCCGATGGTTTCATCCAGTTGCAGCGAGTTGGCGGCGCGCCAGAAGTCGTTGTCGGTCAGCATCAGCTGGTAAAGCGGCGTGAACAGCTCGATGGCGCTCTGCAGGTCCAGGAAGTTGAGGCGGCCGCGCGGCATGTCTTCCAGCCGCAACGCGGGCTCCCGGATCATCGAGAAATCGGGCGCCTGGGCCTTGCCCAGTGCCAGCCCGCGGTCGCGCAGCGCCTGGTTCAGCCGGATCACGAAATTGAACAGGTTGAGGTCGTGCTTGAGGAACATGTCGTCCTTCAGCGCCTCGATGTCCGGCGGCTCCAGCGGCGAAGTGGCGACAGGCGCCGGCGAATTGCGCCCGATGAAGGCCAGCACCTGCGAGCCCAGGTGGAAGTGCCGCAGGATCAGCCAGTTGGCCTCGGGCGACACGAAATGCCGCAGCCCCCAGGCCAGGATGCGATGCAGCAACCGCGAGTGCGACCAGTTGCGCGGGACGAACACCTTCACCACCTGGATCAGGATGATGGTGGCGCGCGCGATCGGCCGCAGGAACGGCAGCAGGTACTGCCGCGAGCCCGAGCTCGAATCGGCGAGCCAGGCCGCCTTGACCTCGTCGGGCAGCGGCGTGCTCTGGTCGAGGTAGAGCGCCAGCCAGGGGCTGGGGTCGCGCTCGTCGTGCCCGCGGGCCAGGAATTCAGGCGTTCGCATGGGAAATCCGCTCGGTGATGTGCTGGAACTGCATCAGGTAGAGGGCGGCCGTGTGGCGCGCCGTGTCGGCGATCTGGCGCGCGGCGCGCGCCTGGCCCTCGACGGCCATCACCATCTCGACCGCGAGCAGCCAGCGGTTCAGGTGGTTCTCGTCGTTGTGGCCGTGGTATTCGAGGAAGCGGAAGGCATCGGGCGGCAGCCGCAGGCTGGCCTTGAGCAGCGGCAGCAGCGCCGGCACGATGCGCTGGCCCGTGCCCTCGATGATGTAGATCGCGCCCAGCAGGCCGATCGGGTCGCGCGTGGCGGCCAGTGCATGCAGGTAGGCGTTGAGCGCCTCGCCGCCCGGGTTGCGGCGCAGGTCCTCGATGCGCTCGACCGTGCCGCCGGCCTTGCGGTAGTCGCTGAACAGGATCTGGAAGTCGTTCTGCTCCTCGCCCGCGTGCACGCCGATCAGCGACGACAGCGCCTGGTACGGCTCGCTCAGCGAGGCCGCGCCCTCGCGCATCCAGAGGCTGCCTTCGCGCACCTGCGGCACCCACTGCTCCATCCAGTTCAGGTAGTCGGGCACGGCGAAGCGGCGCTCGCGGATCTGCCGCACGAGCGGCGTGCGCCAGACGCGCGAGCGGTAGTCGTGCCAGATCGCCGCCAGTTCGGTCAGCAGCGCGCCCAGGCCCTCGGGCGCGGCGGCCGGGTCGTGCGGCGGCGCGATCACGAGCTCGTCGTCGGCCGTGGCTGCAGCGGCGCGCGGCGCCACCGTCACGGGCGGCGCCTCCACCGCTTCCACCTCGAACAGCATGTAGGCCGCCATGAAGCGCCCCGACTCCGGCACGTAGCAGAAGACCTGCTCGCCGGGCTTCAGCGCGCGGGTGTGGAGGAACTCGGCCAGCATCACCAGGATCGACGCCGCCCCGGTGTTGCCGCGCCAGGCGAGGTTGCTCCACCAGCGCTCGCGCGGGATCGACAGCTCGGCCTTGGCCATCAGGTCCTCGACCACCGGGATGAACTTCTCCGACGAGTAGTGGCACAGGAAATGGTCGACGCGCTTCGGATCGACCCAGCCGTCGCGCACCAGCCCCGCGTACTCGTGGATGCCGATGTCGAACAGGTGCGGCAGCAGCCGGATGTCCTGGCGCAGCGACAGCGCGCCGGCCGCCTCGGCCTCGGACCAGGAGGCGAAGTCGAGGTGGCCGCGCGCGCGGTCCTCGGTCAGGCCCAGCTGCATGCAGACCGGGTAGTCGCCCGAGAACGAGCGCTGGTGCACCCACTTCAGGCGCAGCCGCAGGCCCGGCGAGCCGGCCAGCGCGGGCGCGCCATCGGACAGCAGCAGCGCCCCGGCGCCGTCCGACAGCATCCAGCGCAGGAAGTGCGAGTCGAAGTCGGTCTCGTAGCCGCGCGCCGCGAAACGCGAGCGCTTGAACAGCCGCGAGGGCATCTCGCTGGCCACCGCGAGCGCCGAACGGTGCGCGCCCAGCTCGATGCCCTGCGCCGCGGCCTGGATCGCCGACACGCCGGCCGCGCAGATGCCGTGCACCGCGAGCGTCTCCATCGGCGCCGCGGCGAGCTCGCCCTGGATCATGTTGGCGAAGCCGGGCATCAGCGTGTCGCCGCCCGACGAGCCGCTGGCCAAGAGCGACACGCGCGACAGCTCGGCGCCGCCGCGGCGCAGGCAGTCGCGGATCGCGCCGGCCGCCATCTGCGCGTTGGTGTGGCGCGTCGCGCCTTCGGCATCGATCGCGTAGTGGCGCGTGCGGATGCCGTTCTCGGCCAGGATGCGGCGCTTGATGCGCTCGGACATCCGGTTGAGCGGCGCGATGAAGTCGTCCATGCGCTCGTTGGGCACGGGGTCGCCCGGCATGAAGTAGCCGGCGCTTTCGAGGTAGACGCGTTGGAAGGGAACTGGCATGTGTCAGGAAGTGAAGGAATCGCCCGGCATCAGCGGTCGGCTGCGCCATCGCGGCCAGAGCGCGCCGAGCACGAACACGCGCGCCATGTACGGCACCAGCCCGCCCTCGTTGAGCGACGGATCGACGCGCGCGCGGTAATGCGTGCGATGCAGATGCGTGAGCTCGGACCAATGGGCATGCGGGTTCTCGTGGTGCGCCGTGTGGAGCCCGATGTTGAACAGCAGCGGATTGACCCAGCCCTCGAAATTGCGCGCGTAGTTCAGCGGAGTACCCGGGGTATCGCCGCGCGCCCCCCGTGCGGGCCGGCGGCCGTCGGCATGCGCGTGCTGCAGGTAGTTGGTGGCCAGCAGCCAGTGCAGACCGTGCAGTTGCGGCAGGATCACGAACACCAGCGCCTTGCGCCAGTCGAGCGCGAGCAGCACGGCCCAGCTCGCCAGCCACAGCGCGTACTGCGCCATGCAGTAGCGCCAGGCCCCGCGCCGATGGCGATACAGCCGCCCCAGCCACGCCATGAACAGCGGGAACAGCACCCACACCGCCTGGAACGGATGCAGCAGGTAGCCGCGCAGGTGGTTGGTGTCGCCGCCGAAGCGGTAGGTGCGCGCCACGTCCTTCGGGCCATGGCGATGGCGGTGATGGTTGGCCACGTGCGCGGGCCAGAACACGAAGGTCGGATGGCCCTGCAGCAGCGTGATCCAGAAGTCGGTCAACCGGTTCATGCGCCGGCCGCGCCACATGCGCAGGTGCACGTGGTTGTGGTGGATCACGCCGACGCCGAGCGTGAGGAACAGCATCGGCGCATAGAGCCAGAGGCTGAACCCATGCACCCATTGCCAGGCGGCGAGCGCCGGCAAGGCCGCCAGATAGAACAGGCTCTGCCAGTCGCGCCAGTGACGCAGCCGCGGCATCTCAGGCCGGCCTGCCATCGTGCGTGGCCGCACGGCCGCGCTGCCTGTCGCGAAAGCCCCGGAACAACGGCTCGGCCGCGTCGGCCGCGATGCGGGTGCCGAACAGCCGGTCCATGAAGGTGAACTGGAAGCCGTAGTTGCCGTTGTGGCAGGCGTGGTGCAGGTGATGGCGCCGGCTGGCCGCAAACCAGTGGCTGTACGACACGCGCGGGAAGAAGTCGTAGTTCGAATGCCCGACGCTGTTGAAGAACAGGCTGAACACCGGCACCGAGGCCAGCGACCAGAAGCTGAAGTCGTGCAGCACCATCGGCAGCAGGATCACGTTGCCGAGCATCGCGGCCTCCAGCGGATGGAAGCTGTAAGTGGCCCAGGGCGTGGTCACGAAGGAACGGTGGTGCGGCCCGTGGAAGCGCCGCAGCCAGCGCGTGTGCAGCAGCCGGTGGTTGAGCCAGAAGTGCACGTCGTTCCACAGCGCGAGCACCACGATCTCGGCCACGACCTGGCGCCAGCCCGCATCCGGATCGAGCCGCGCCCAGCCCAGCTGCAGCAGGCCCCAGGGAAACACCATACCGAGCCCGAAGATCAGCACCGAGATGCCCGACTGCGTGAGCTCGCGCCGCAGTTGCCCGGGCTGCAGCGGCCGCGGGTCGAGCACCCGGCCGATGCCCAGCGCCGGCAGCACGCGCCGGGTCAGCAGGGCATTGAGCGCGCCAAAGCCGAGGTAGATGCCGCCGAAGAACAGCAGCCCCCACAGCATCACCTGCGGGGCGGAAAGGGACGTGAAGGTCTGCGCCATCCCCCGAGGCTACAGCAGCATCTCGGGCACGATCGGGGCGATCAGCATGTTGTAGAAGCGCTGGAAGAAATCCGACTCGGGCTCGGCGGTCAGGATCAGCTCCTTCTCGCCATCGGTCGTGAGCCATTCCAGGGTGCCCGTGCCCTTGGCCAGCCGCAGCCGGTAGGAGTTCTGCAGCTTGCTGATGTTGATCACGCGCAGCATCTCGCGCGCGAGCTGCGGGCTGTCGGCCACCACGCCCATCTCGGTGTTCTGGCTGGCCGAGCGCGGGTCGAGGTTCATCGAGCCGATGAAGATGCGGCGCTTGTCGATGGCCGCTGTCTTGGCATGCAGCCGGCCCAGCGACTTGCCGAACATGCCGAAGCGCTCGCCCGCGCTGGTGCGCTTGGGGCTCAGCTCGTAGACGTCGGCACCGCTGCGCAGCAGCCGCTCGCGGTAGCGCACGTAGCCGGTGTGCACCAGCGGCTCGTCGTTGGCGGCCAGCGAGTTGGTCAGCAGCGTGAGCTTGACCTTGCGCTTCGTGAGCTCCTCGAAGGCCGCCATGCCGCGCTCGCCCGGCACCAGGTAGGGCGAGGTCAGGTCGACCTCGCTCTGCGCGTCGAGCATCAGGGTCCAGACCTTCATCGTCACGCTGGTGGCGATGGCCTCCTCGGCGGTCATGGTGGTCGGCTTGGTCGGCGGATCGGCGATGGCCCGCGCCTCGCCCCACAAGAGGCCCATGCGGCCCGCGTCGAGCTCCTCGGCGATCGGCCCGTAGCCGAGGATGTCGACCGGCGGCAGCACGATCCTCGGCGGCGGCGCGGCCATGCCGATCCAGGCGTCGAAATCGGCGGCTGCCGGCGCACGGCCACCCTCGCCCGTCACGATGTCGGCCACGGGCCAGACCTGCCGGCTGTTCCAGTAGGTGTCGAAGATCGATTCGAGCTGCGGCACCACCTTGCCGACCACCAGCGCATCCATGTCGATGAAGTTCTGCGCCTCGCTGAGCACGAAGTACTCGTCGGCGATGTTGCGCCCGCCCACCACGGCCATCGCGCCATCGGCGATGAACAGCTTGTTGTGCATGCGGTGGTTGAGCCGCGCGATCTCCAGCGGCGAGGCCGCGAAGCGCGACAGCAACCCGCCGCCGCGCCCGCAGCAGAAGGGGTTGAACAGCCGCACCTGCACGTTGGGCACGGCGGCCAGCGCCAGCAGCAGTTGCTGGCTCTTCATGGTGTAGAGGTCGTCGACCAGCAGGCGCACCTGCACGCCGCGCGCGGCCGCCTCGCGCAGCGAACGCAGCAGCAGCCGGCCGGTGGCGTCGTTCTCGAGCTGGTAGTACTGCACCACGAGCGAACGCTGGGCCCGCTGCGCGAGCTGGATGCGCGCGTCGAGCGAATACACGCCCAGCGGCATCAGCCGGAAGCCCGAGTGCTCGCCGGGCGGCGTCGAGGCCTCGGCGATCCTCGCCAGCCGGGTCGAGGGATCGAAGGCCGCGGCATGCTCGGCGGGCCGTTCGCGCGCGGGCGGCAGCGCACCGCAGGCGGCGAGCGCCGCGGCCACGCCGAGGGCGTACACGAGGCGCAGCGCGCGCCGGATCCAGGCATTCGTCATTTCTTCCGTCCTTCCCCACCATCGGCGCGATGAGCGCGCTCCCGGGGCCGCATCTTCCCTCTTTTCGAGCGCGGCCCCTGCAGCGGGTACGGCGCGCACGCCGCGCCGGTTTCGGCGGCGGCATCGTCCTAGAATCCGCCCCCACAGCGACCGGAGCACACCGCCATGCAACTTCCGACCTTCTCGCGCGCGGCATTCGGAACCCTCACCCTGGCCGCGGCGGCACTCTGCGCACCCGCCCACGCCGCGCTCGACATCGGCGACCCCGCGCCCCGCTTCACCGCCACCGCGGCGCTCGGCGGCAAGACCTTCCGCTACTCGCTGGCCGATGCGCTCGCCAAGGGCCCGGTGGTGCTGTACTTCTTTCCGGCCGCCGACTCGAACGAGTGCTCGATCGAGGCCCATGCCTTCGCCGAGGCCATCGACCAGTTCGCGGCCCTGGGCGCGACGGTGATCGGCGTCTCGGCCGACGACATCGACACGCTGTCGAAGTTCTCGGTCAAGTCCTGCCAGAGCCGCTTTCCGGTGGCTTCCGACGAGTCGAAGAGCGTGATCCAGTCCTTCGACGCGGTGATGCAGACCCGGCCCGACTTCGCCAACCGGCTGTCGTACGTGATCGCGCCCGACGGCAAGGTCGCCTCCTACTACCAGAACCTCAATCCCGACAAGCATGTCGAGCGCATGCTCGATGCGGTGAAGGCGCTGCCCAGGGCCGCGGCCGGGCGCTGACCGCCGCGCGGGGTTTCGCCGCTTCGCGCAGAATCCCGGCCCATGCAGCTCAACTTCATCGCCAACGCCGACGTTCCCTCGGCCTCCGGCCGCACCCTCCCCGTCATCGACCCTTCCGACGGCCAGCCCTACGACGAAATCCAGCGCAGCAATGCCGCCGACATCGACAGCGCGGTGCGCGCCGCGCGCGACTGCTTCGAGGGCGTGTGGCACAAGGTCAGCGCGGCCGACCGCGGCCGGCTGCTGTTCAAGCTCTCGCAGAAGATCGCCGAACACGTCGACGAGCTCGCGGCCATCGAGCAACGCGACTGCGGCAAGCCCGTGAAGCAGGCGCGCGCCGATGCGCTCGCGCTGGTGCGCTACTTCGAGTTCTATGCCGGTGCCTGCGACAAGCTGCACGGCGAGACCATCCCCTACCAGGACGGCTACAGCGTCTTCACCTGGCGCGAGCCGCACGGCGTGACCGGTCACGTGATCCCGTGGAACTACCCGATGCAGATCTTCGGGCGCAGCGTGGGCGGCGCGCTCGCGGCCGGCAACGTCTGCGTGGTCAAGCCGGCCGAGGACGCCTGCCTGTCGCTGATCCGCGTGGCCCAGCTCGCGGCCGAGGTCGGCTTCCCGGCCGGCGCGCTCAACATCGTCACAGGCTACGGCCACGAGGTGGGCGACGCGCTCGCGCGCCACGAGGGCATCGACCACATCAGCTTCACCGGCAGCCCGAAGATCGGCACCTTGATCCAGCAGGTGGCGGCCGAGCGCCATTGCCCGGTCACGCTCGAGCTCGGCGGCAAGAGCCCGCAGATCATCTTCGCCGACGCCAACCTCGACGCCGCGATCCCGGTGCTGATCAACGCCATCGTGCAGAACGCCGGCCAGACCTGCTCGGCCGGCTCGCGCGTGCTGGTCGAGCAGGCCATCTACGAACCGCTGCTCGAACGCCTGGGCCATGCCTTCGAGGCACTGCGCGTGGGCCCGGCCGCGATGGACCTCGATGTCGGCCCGCTGATCCGACAGACCCAGCAGCAGCGCGTGTGGGACTTCCTCAGCGACGCGCAGGTGGCCGGCATCCCGATGGTGGCGCAGGGCATCGTGGTCGACGAAGCGCCCGAGACCGGCTTCTACCAGGCGCCCACGCTGCTGCGCGACGTGCCGGTGACCCACCGCCTCGCGCAGGAGGAAGTGTTCGGCCCGGTGCTCGCCGCCATGGCCTTCGCCGATGAAGACGAAGCGGTGGCGCTCGCCAACGCCACCCAGTTCGGCCTGGTCGCCGGCATCTGGACCGAGAACGGCGCGCGCCAGTTCCGCATGGCCAGGCGCGTGCGCAGCGGCCAGGTGTTCATCAACAACTACGGCGCCGGCGGCGGCGTCGAGCTGCCCTTCGGCGGCGTCAAGTCCTCGGGCTATGGCCGCGAGAAGGGCTTCGAGGCGCTGTACGGCTTCACCACGCTGAAGACGGTGGCGGTGAAGCACGGCTGAGATCGCCTCCCTTCAGGAAAAAACGCGGCGGACCGCCAGGCCCGCCGCGTTTTTTTCTTGCGCGCCGAAGCGGCTCAGCCCAGCGCCGTGTCGAGCAGCATCATCAGCACGAAGCCGACCATCAGCCCGCCGGTGGCGAAGGCCTCGTGCCCCTTGCGGTGCGATTCCGGAATGATCTCGTGGCTGATCACGAACAGCATCGCGCCCGCCGCGAAGCCCAGGCCCCAGGGCAGCAGCATCGCCGAATGGCCGACCACGGCCGCGCCGAGCACCGCACCCAACGGCTCGACCAGGCCCGAGGCCATGCCGATCAGCACGGCGAAAGTGCGGCTGTAGCCCGCGGCCAGCAGCGCCACCGCCACCACCAGGCCCTCGGGCACGTCCTGGATCGCGATGCCGGTGGCCAGCGCGTCGGCGCGCAGCCCATTGTTGGCCGCGTAGCCGACGCCGATTGCCAGCCCCTCGGGCACGTTGTGCAGCGCGATCGCGAAAACGAACAGCCAGGTGCGCCGGATCTGGCGCGCCGCCTGCCCTTCGCGACCCTTGATGAAATGCTCGTGCGGCAGCACGCGGTCCATCACCATCAGCGCGATGCCGCCGAGCAGGATCGCGCCGCCGATCACGCCGCCGGCGGCCCAGTCGCCGCCGCCGAAGACGCCGATCGACTTGGCCGCCGCGAGGCCCGGAATGATCAGCGAGAAGGCGCAGGCCGCGAGCATCACGCCGGCGCCGAAGCCGAACAGCGTGTCCTGCACGCGGTCGGGCAGGCGCTGCGAGAAGATCACCGGCGTGGTGCCCAGCGCCGTGGCGAAGGCCGCCACCGAGCCGCCGAGGAACGCGTTCCAGACCACCAGGTCGGCGGTCACGAAACGCCAGAAGTGCGCGACCACGACGACCGCGCCGGCCGCCACGATCGCCAGCCCGAGCCATTCGCGCGCGCTGCGGGCGGGACGCGGGCCGTGCATGGCGGGAGCCGCTGCCGGTTGCTCGGGGCTGTCGGGGTTCATGCGCCGGAATTTCCGCCGCGCAGCGCCGCGGCATGGCGACGGGCCACCTCGGCCCAGTTCACGACGTTGTAGAAGGCCGCGATGTATTCGGGGCGGCGGTTCTGGTACTTGAGGTAGTAGGCGTGCTCCCACACGTCGAGCCCGAGGATCGGCACATTGCCCGAGCCGATGCCGCGCATCAGCGGGCTGTCCTGGTTGCCGCTGCTCTCCACCGCCAGCTTGCCGGCGGGCGTGACCGTGAGCCAGGCCCAGCCGCTGCCGAAGCGCGTGAGCGCGGCCTTGGTGAAGGCGTCCTTGAAGGCCTCGAAGCCGCCGAGGTCGGCATCGATGGCCTTGGCGAGCTCGCCTTCGGGCGCGCCGCCGCCGCCCTGGCCCACGGGCGCCATCACGGTCCAGAACAGGCCGTGGTTGGCGTGGCCGCCGCCGTTGTTGCGCACCGGGGCGCGCAGGGCTTCGGGCAGTTGCTCGACGCCGGCGATCAGCGCCTCGACCGGCTGGCCTTCGTGCGGCGTGTCCTTCAGCGCGGCGTTGAGGTTGTTGACGTAGGTCTGGTGGTGCTTGCCGTGGTGGATTTCCATCGTCTGCGCGTCGATATGGGGTTCGAGCGCGTCGAAGGCATAGGGCAAGGCGGGAAGAACGTAGGGCACGATGACAAAGCTCCTGGTTGAAAGAAGCCCTTTGCGTCGTCCATTCGCTACGTACTCAGGCGCACAAATGATAATTGTTCGCATTGTCCACGTCCAGACAGGCTGCATGGGAATGGCGAGAACCCGCCAGGCGGGGCGCGGCCGATACACTGGCCGAGCCGTCGCCGCCTGCGCAAAGAACGCCCGATGAACGCTCCACGCCCCCTGCCCTTCGTCCGCCTCCTTCCCGTGCTCGCGCTCGCCGCCGCCGGCCTCGTTCGCGCCGAGTTCGCCTCGCCGCCGCCCGGCGAATACATCTACCAGGGCGGCAACGGTGCGCTGCGCATCAAGCCCAACGGCCACTTCGACATCACCACCATCGGCGCCAACGCCCACACCTGCGCACTCGACGGCACGCTGGCGCGTGGCACGGCGAAGCTCGACGACTCGAGCTGCGTGGTGAACTTCAGCGTCGACGGCGGCACCGTCAAGGTCGGCACCAACGGCGCCGACCAGTGCCGCGACAACTGCGGCGCCCGCGCCACCTTCGAGGGCACCTACACGCGGCCGGCCCCGGCCTGCACCGACCGCGCCGTGGCCGCCTCGCGCCAGGGCTTCAAGCGCCGCTACGACGCGCGCGACTACGCCGCCGCCCTCACCACGCTGGCACCGGTGCTCACCGAATGCGACAAGACCCTGGACTGGATCAGCAAGGGCTGGATGCGCAACGACCTCGCGCTGACCCAGTACAAGCTCGGCGACCGCGCCGCCTGCCTGCAGACCCTGGCGCCGCTGGCCGAGAGCGCGGGCAAGAGCGACGAGA
The DNA here is from genome assembly GCF_057809595.1 of Variovorax sp. FG153. NCBI lineage: Bacteria > Pseudomonadati > Pseudomonadota > Betaproteobacteria > Burkholderiales > Comamonadaceae > Variovorax > Variovorax sp. FG153. The sequence goes on along the minus strand of NZ_JBMDKG010000021.1, from coordinate 51,272 downwards.
AGATCCAGGAGGAGTACCCGCCGGCCGACGCCGAGATCTACCTGCCCGTGGTGCGCGCCACCCGCACCAACCTCAAGCTCTGCCGCGGCTGAACCGGGCCCGAATCGCCGAAGCTTGACCGCGGGCAAGGTCCGCGGCGGCGCGATCCAGTAGCCTGCGTGGCACGGGCCCTTGGCCCATGGCGCAAAATCGGAGCTTCCGCCCCATGAACAACCGCAGCAGCCACAGCACCGTCATCCCGATCGCCGAGATCGGCCGCCAGCGCGCGGCCCTCGCCGTGCCCGGGATCGCGCTGCCCGCCACCGGCGCGCTGCACGACCGCCTGGGCCGGCCGCTGACCGACCTGCGCATCAGCGTGACCGACCGCTGCAACTTCCGCTGCAGCTACTGCATGCCGAAGGACGTGTTCGACAAGGACTACCAGTACCTGCCGCACAGCGCGCTGCTGAGCTTCGAGGAGATCACGCGGCTGGCGCGCCAGTTCGCCGCGCACGGCGTGCGCAAGATCCGGCTGACCGGCGGCGAGCCGCTGCTGCGCAAGAACATCGAGGGCCTGATCGAGCAACTGGCCGCGCTGCGCACGCCCGCGGGCGAACCGCTCGAGCTCACCCTCACCACCAACGGCTCGCTGCTCAAGCGCAAGGCCGCCGCGCTCAAAGCCGCCGGCCTGCAGCGCGTGACCGTCAGCCTCGACAGCCTCGACGACGCCGTGTTCCGCCACATGAACGACGTCGACTTTCCCGTCGCCGACGTGCTCGCCGGCATCGAGGCCGCGCATGCCGCGGGCCTGGGCCCGATCAAGGTCAACATGGTGGTCAAGCGCGGCACCAACGAGCAGGAGATCCTGCCGATGGCGCGCCACTTCCGCGACCGGCTCGACGGCCGGGTCGTGCTGCGCTTCATCGAGTACATGGACGTCGGCGCCACCAACGGCTGGCGCATGGACGAGGTGCTGCCCTCGGCCGAGGTCGTCGCGCGCATCGGCGCCGAATTCCCGCTGCGCCCGCTCGAGGCCAGCGTGGCCGGCGAGACCGCCCAGCGCTGGGCCTATGCCGACGGCCGCGGCGAGATCGGCGTCATCAGCAGCGTCACGCAGGCCTTCTGCCGCGACTGCAGCCGCGCGCGGCTGTCGACCGAGGGCAAGCTCTACCTGTGCCTGTTCGCGAGCGCCGGCCACGACCTGCGCCCGCTGCTGCGCGGCGGCGCCAGCGACGAGGAGATCGCCTCGGCCATCGGCCATGTCTGGCAGGGCCGCGCCGACCGCTACTCGGAATTGCGCGCGCTGCGCGGCCCCGACGACGGCGGCGCCCAGGCGCAGCGCCGCGTCGAGATGAGCTACATCGGCGGATGAGCGCACCGATGGGCCGCATCGCCGACATCGCCGCCGGCCTCGCCTGCCACGACCCCCAGGACCTCGGCGTCGACGGCGTGCGCGGCTTCATCGAGCGGCTGGTCGAGGGCGCCGTCGTCGCGCAGCGCGAGCAGCTCGGCCTGCGCCAGGCGCTCGGCCGGGTGCTGGCCGAGGACATCGTCTCGCCCGTCAGCGTGCCGCCGCACGACAACTCCGCCATGGACGGCTTCGCCTTCGACGGCGCGCTGCTGCGCGACGACGCGCCCAGCGATGCCTCGGTCTCGCTGCGCATCGTCGGTACCGCGCTGGCCGGTGCCACCTGGCGCGGCGCGCTGGCCGCGGGCGACGCGGTGCGCATCATGACCGGTGCCGTCATGCCCGCCGGGCTCGACACCGTGATCCCGCAGGAGTTCTGCCGCGTCGAGGACGATCGCCTGAGCTTCCCCGCGCGCGTGGTGCGCCGCGGCGACAACCGGCGCCTCACGGGCGAGGACCTGATGCAGGGCCAGCCCGCGCTGCGCCGCGGCCAGCGGCTGTCGCCGGCCGCGCTCGGCATGGTCGCGAGCCTGGGCCTGACCGGCGTGCCGGTGCTGCGGCGGCTGCGCGTGGCCTGCCTGTCGACCGGCGACGAGATCCTCGAGGTCGGCGACGCGCCGCGCGAGGGCGCGGTCTACGACAGCAACCGCTACACCGTCACCGCCCTGCTCGAGCGGCTGGGCTGCGAGGTCATCGATCTCGGCCTGGTGCGCGACGATCCCGCCTCGCTGGCGGCCGCCGTGCAGCGCGCGGCGCGCGAAGCCGATGCCATCGTCACCAGCGGCGGCGTCAGCGCCGGCGCGGCCGACCACACGCGCGAGGTGATGCAGCAGCTCGGCGACATTGCCTTCTGGCGCGTCGCGATGCGCCCGGGCCGGCCGATGGCCGTGGGCCTGATCCCGCGCGAGCCCCAGGGCCACGAAGCGGCCGTGCTGTTCGGCCTGCCCGGCAATCCCGTGGCCGTGATGGTCACCTTCCTCGCCTTCGTGCGGCCCGCGCTGCTGCGCATGATGGGCTGCCATGCCGCGGCCGCCGCGCACCCGCCACTGCTGCGCGCGCGCAGCCTCGGGCCGATCCGCAAGAAGCCGGGCCGCACCGAGTACCAGCGCGGCTTCGTGCAGTCGGTGCCCGGCGCGCTGCCCGAGGTGCGGGTGGCGGGCAACCAGGGCTCGGGCGTGCTCAGTTCGATGGTCGAGGCCAACGGGCTCGTGGTGCTGCACCACGACCAGGGCCCGGTGGCGGCGGGCGACGAGGTCGACGTGATGATGTTCGACGGCGTGGTCTAGCTCACTCGGCCGTGATGTTCGCGGCCTTGATGATCTGGGCCCACTTGCGCGTCTCGCTGCCGATGAACGCGCTGAACTCGGCGGCGCTGCCGCCACGCAGTTGCAGTCCCGCGGCCTCGGCCTTGCGGCGCACGTCCGCGTCGGCCACGGCCGCGTTGATCTCGGCATTGAGCCGCTCGACCACCGCCGCCGGCGTGCCCGCGGGCGCCAGCATGCCGTACCAGCCGTAGCCCACGACCGATGGCAGGCCCTGCTCGCGCAGGGTGGGCGCATCGGGGTACAGCGGCGAACGCTCCTCGTTGGCCACGCCCAGCACCCGCAGCTTGCCGGCCTGGATGTGCGGCACCGCGGTCGAGATGGCGGTCAGCGTGGCGTCGATGCGCCCGGCCAGCAGCTCGGTGTAGGCCGGCGCGTCGCCGCGGTACTGCACCACCACGCCCTTGGCGCCCGCGGCGCGCAGCAGCAGCTCGGCCGTCAGGTGCGGCGCGGAGCCCGCGCCCGGCGAGCCGAAGGTGGCGCCCCCGGGCTGCGCCTTCGCATGCTTCACGAACTCGGCCAGCGTCTTGTAAGGCGCCTGGGCATTGACCACCAGGAACAGCGGCGCGATCGCGGTGCTGGCGATGGCGGCGAAGCTCTTGTGCACGTCGTACGGCAGGTCCTTGTACAGCGCCTCGCCGATGGCGATCGGCGCGGCGGCATGCAGCAGCGTGTAGCCGTCGGGCGGCGCCTTGGCCACGAAGTCGTTGGCGATGCGCGTGCCCGCGCCCGCCTTGTTCTCGACCACGATGCCCTGGCCCAGCTGGCGCCCGAGGAAGTCACCGAGCACGCGCGTGAGGATGTCGTTGGAGCCGCCCGCGCCGTAGGGCGAGATCATGCGGATCGGCCGCGCGGGCCAGGCCTGCGCGAAAGCCGGTGCGCTCCAGGGCATCGCCAGGCCGGCGGCTGCGGCGAGAAGGTGGCGGCGGTTCAGGGTCGTCATGCGTGTCGTCTCCATTTTTCTAAGTGTGTTCGTTCGTCGAGTCTCAGGCCTGCCGGATCGGCGGATAGTCGAAGCGCAGCGCCAGGTGGTCGGCATGCGGCTGGTAGAGCCGCAGCACGACATAGAAGCGCTCGTCGCGCGGCGCCGGCAGCCAGTTCGCGCCCGGCCCCGGATCGTCGGCTTGCAGCCGGATCGCGAGGCTGCCGTCGGCCTCGTGGCGCAGGCCCGGCGTGCGGTCGCCGATCGAGTAGCGCGCGATCGGGTTGGCCACGAACAGGCAGTCGCTGCGACGGTACATCGTGAGCGACCAGAAGGCGCCCACCTTCGGGGCCCGCCCCGGCGCGAAGCGCAGCTCGTAGCGCCGCGATCCATCGAGCGGCTCGCCCCGCGCGTCGACCTCCGCCGTCGGGTACATCGCCTCGTCGATGCCGAGCGCACCGATGAAGTTGCGCGCGATGCGGGAGCGCGTCAGCAGGTCCTCGCCCCAGTGCGTGCGCACCATGACCGGGATGGCCCAGCCGCCGCCCAGGTCGTGCGGCTGGCCGGCGTTGCGCAGGCCTTCGTAGACGGCCGGCAGCGCGGCCTCGAGCGCACCGGCCGCGGGCGGCCATGCGAGCCGCTCGCCCTCGGGCACGGGATTGCGCCGCAGCGCGGCGTCCACGACCTGGCGATACAGGTCGGGCGCGGGAATGCGCGTGTCGCGGCCGTCGAGCACGGTGTCCACGCGCATCGCCGCGTCGGCGCCATCGAGGCGCACGAGCCGCAAGCCCGCCTGCAGCGCGCGCACGCGCTCGGCATCGGCGCCGTCGTCCTCCACCAGGATGCGGCCGATCAGCCAGACGTCGTCGCCGGCCGCGCGGATCGTGTGCGTGATGCCCGCGGGCACGGTGCCGCGCCAGCCCGGCCCATGGACCAGCGTGCGCTGCGCCCGGTTGCCGGTGGTGCGCCGCCCCACGTAGGCGAAGGGGTTGGTCCAGGCATCGAGCAGCCCCAGCGTCCAGTAGCGCTCGCCCATGTCGGGCGACTCGATGACCACCGGCCCCTCGCGGAGGTCGAGCCAGGCGTTGCTGTAGACGGTGTCGTTGTTCGGGCTCACCACCTCCCGGTCCTCCGGCCCCAGGCGGCGGTGCGTGTGGGTGAACTGGTTGACCCAGCGCATCCCGGTGCCGGGCTCCGTCGCGGCGAAGCCCAGCCGCGGATGGCGGCGCGCGGTGGTCGCGGCGCGCATGCGCATCATCTCGAACAGCGGCAGCGTCTGGACGACGGCGGCTTCGCCTTCTTGCGTGAACGTGTCCATGGCGTTTTCCTCTCTCATCCGGCGCTCAGGCCACGGCGCCATCGCGGCGCAGTTGGGCGATTTCCTGCGCGCCGAAGCCCAACGCGCCCAGCACCTCGTCGGTGTCCTCGCCACAGGCGGACGCGGCGCGCGGCCGGGCGCGCGGCGCCTCGCCCAGGCTGTAGGGCAGCGCCAGCGAGGGGTAGCGGCTGCCGTCGGCCGCGACCGCGTCGACCAGCATGCCGCTGGCCCGCACGTCCTCGCTGTCGAGCACCTGCCGGTAGCTGCGCACCGCGCCGACGACGATCTGGTTGCGGCTCAGCAGCGCCACGCACTCCTCGCTCGTGAACGCGGACAGGCATTCGCGCAGCACCGCGCGCAGCTCGGCGCGGTGCCGCACGCGCAGCGCGTTGCTGCGAAAGCGCGGATCGTCCGCGAGCGCCTCGCGCCCCACGACGCGGCAGAAGCGCGCCCAGTGCTCGTCCGCATAGGCCGACAGCACGATGTGCCCGTCGCGCGTGGGCACCACCTCCGCGGCCGGCGCGTTGTTCGGCTGGCCGTCGCCGATGCGCGTCGGCTCGGGCGCGCCGCCCAGGTAGTCGCACCAGGTGGTGGCCTGCAGGTGCAGCGCCACCTCGAGCAGCGAGGTGCGCAGCGTCTCGCCCCGGCCGGTGCGCGTGCGGCCGTAGAGCGCCGCCAGCACCGCCTGCGCGCCCAGGTGCCCCGCGGCCGCGTCGATGACCGGCACGCCCACCTTCTGCGGCAGCCGGTCCGGCTCGCCCGTCACCGACATCAGGCCGCTTTCGGCCTGCGCGGCCACGTCGTAGCCGGGACGCGCGCTCGAGGGCCCGCGGTTGCCGAAGCCCGAGATCGAGAGGTAGATCAGCTTCGGGAAGCGCTCGCGCACCGGCTCCGGCCCGAAGCCCAGGGCCTCCACCGCCCCCGGGCGCAGGTTCTGGATCAGCACGTCGCTGCCCTCGATCAGCCGCCACGCGACCGCGCGCCCGGCCTCGCTCTTGAGGTCGAGCGCGATCGAGCGCTTGCCGCGGCTGTAGGCCCGGATCATCGACTCGCCGTAGCGCCCGATGTGACGCGCCTGGTCGCCCGCGATCGGCTCGATCTTCACCACCTCGGCGCCCAGCTCGGCCAGCACCATCGCCGCGCCCGGGCCGGCGATGTACTGCCCCATGTCGATCACGCGTACGCCCGAAAGCGGTGCCGCCGGACCGGTTGTCTCTGTCGTTGTCTCGGTATTCATCGGCCCGGACCTTATCCCCTTCCCCTATTCTTGAAAATTCGATAATCGTGAGGGAGCGATCACGATCAGCTATCGCCTCCGACACCGGGACCGCCCATGGACGCCAAGACCCACCATCTCGTGCGCAAGCTTCGCCTGAGGCACCTCGAACTGCTCGCCGCGCTCTCCGAGACCGCCACCATGCGCGGCGCGGCGGCGCGGCTGCACCTGAGCCAGCCCGCGATCAGCAAGATGCTCGGCGAGATCGAGGGCTGCTTCGGCGCGCGGCTGTTCGAGCGCAGCCACCAGGGCATTCACGCCAACGCGCTGGGCGCGAGCGCGGTGTTCCGCGCGCGGGCGGTGCTCAACGAACTCTCGCGTGCCACCGAGGACGTCGACGCGCTGCAGGGCGGCGCCGCGGCGGTGCTGCGGGTCGGCGCGCCCTCCGTCACCGCCACCATCCCGGCCGCCATCGCCGAGCTGCGCCGGCGGCTGCCGGGCGCCGCCGTGCTGCTGCGCGAGGGCCGCGTCCACGAACTGATCGAGCGGCTGCTCGAGGGCGAGCTCGACTGCGTCTTCGGCGCCATCACGCCCGAGCTGTCCGCGAGCGACATCGCGCCGCGGCTCGAGCCCGTGGTGCTGCTCGAGGACGAGCTCTGCGTGCTCGCATCCACCGCTCACCCCGGCAACGACGACGGCGCCCGGCGCAAGCTGCGCTGGGCCGAACTGGCCCAGTCCTCCTGGGTGCTGCCGCCGCGCGAGACGCTGGTACGGCAGGCCTTCATGACGGCCTTCCTCAACGATGGCGCGACGCCGCCGATGCCGGTCGTCGAGGCCCTGTCGTCGGTCACGGTCGGCGCGGTGCTGCGCCGCGATCCGTCGCTGCTGTGCGCGGTGCGGCTGGAGCATGCGATCGACGAGATCGCGCGCGGCGGCGTGCGCCGGCTCGCCATCGCGCCGAAGGTGAGCCTGCCGTCCTTCGGCCTGTTCTTCCGCCGCGACGGCATGGAGCGCCCGCCGATCCTCGCCGAGTTCGCCGAGGCGGTGCGGCGCGCGGCCGCGACGATAGCGCCGAAGCGGCGCGCCAGGCCCGCGGCCTGAGGGGACTCAGGGCGCCAGATACTCCTTCGAGATCCCCGCCCCCACCGTGTACTTCGGATCCACGAAGTTGCCCAGCCGCACCTTGCCGCACTGGCTCAGCATCATGTAGGCGTCCCAGCGGTCGTAGCCGTACTCGGCCTCCATCCACAGCACCAGTTCCTTGTAGGCGATGCGGGTGGCGTCCTCGAGCGGGCGCGCGCTGCCGATGGCCATGATCATGGCCTCGGTCTCCAGCCGCGGCCACTCGAGCTTCCAGCCCTTGATCAGGTCGACGCGGATGGTCGTGAGGCTCGGGTACTCGACCGCGGTGCCGCAGACCTCGCCGTCGCCCTGGCAGGCATGGGCGTCGCCGATGAACAGCCGCCCGCCCGGCGTGCGCACCGGCAGGTAGGTGATGCTGCCCGGGCCCATGTCGGGCAGGTCCATGTTGCCGCCGTGCTGGTCGGGCGTGAGGCTGTTGATGGAATCGAGCTCGGGCGAGCAGCTGAGGGTGCCGATGTGCGGGCGGTACGGCAGCGTGACGCGCTTGCTCCAGTACACGCCCTCCTCGTCCACGTCGATCTTGCGCACGGTCTCGGGCAGCGGCTGGTTCAGCAGCGCGGTGAAGGCGGTGCCGCTCAGCGCGCCGAAGTCCGGGATCATGCAGCAGGTGCCGCGCGGATTCGGACCGCGCGGCGCCATCGATTCGATGTGCACCGCGATCGCGTCGCCGGGCTCGGCGCCCTCGACCATGATCGGGCCGTTCTGCGGATTGACGAAGGGCATGGTCAGCACCTTCGAGGGCAGGTCCTGCTCGGTCCTGACCTTGCCGTCGAAGGCATCGCGCGTCTCGACCACGATGCGGTCGCCGGGCTTCACCGTCAGCACGGGCTGGGTGTAGGGACCGATGGTGAAGTGGTAGGTGCCCTGCTTCGCCTCGGTGAGTTCGTGGGTGGCAATGCTGCGCGCACGGCCCTCGCCGCGCGTCTGCATGATCGATCGTTCGAGCCAGCTCATGGAATGGGTCTCCTTGTGGGTTGCTTCACAGCGAGAGGTGCTCGCGCACCGCCTGCGCGTTCATGGCGCCGGGCTCGATGCGCCCGACGATGCGGCCCTTCTCCATCACGTAGGCGCGCTCGCCCACGTCGAGGATGGTGTCGAGGTTCTGCTCGACGAACAGGATGGTGGTGCCCAGGTCGCGCCGGATGGCGCGCAGCACGTCGCAGATCAGCTGCACGATCGAGGGCTGGATGCCTTCCGAGGGTTCGTCGAGCAGCATCAGCGCCGGGTTGCCCACCAGCGCGCGGCCGATGGCGAGCTGCTGCTGCTCGCCGCCCGACATGGTGCCCGCGAGCTGGTCGCGCCGCTCGGCCAGGCGCGGGAAGTACTGGTAGACCAGCTCGGGCTGCTTCTTGCCGCGCGGGCCGCCGATCAGTTCGCCCACCATCAGGTTCTCGGCCACCGTCATGCGCGGGAACACCTCGCGCCCCTGCGGGACATAGCCGATGCCCAGCCGCGCGCGCGCATCGCTGGACAGCGTCTCGATGTCGCGCCCCAGGAAGCGGATGCCGCCGCCGCGCGTGCGCAGCAGGCCCATCAGGCAGCGCATGGTGGTGGTCTTGCCCACGCCGTTGCGCCCGATCAGCGCCACGATCTCGCCCTTGCCCACCGCCAGGTCGACGCCCTGGAGGATCGGCGTGGCGCCATAGCCGGCCTGCAGGCCGCGGATCTCGAGCACGGTCTCAGTGGTGTTCATGCGTCTTCCCCAGGTAGATCTCGGCCACGCGCGGATCGGCGATCACCTCGGCGATCGAGCCCTCGGCGAACACCTTGCCGAAGTGCAGCACGGTCACGCGCTGCGCGATCTGGCGGATGAAGGCCATGTCGTGCTCGACCACCAGCACCGTCATGCCCTCGGCATTGAGCTTCTGGATCAGCTCGCCGGTCTTGAAGGTCTCCTCGGGCGACAGCCCGGCCGTGGGCTCGTCCATCAGCAGCAGCACCGGCTTGAGCGCCAGCGCCATGCCGATCTCCAGCCACTGCTGCTGGCCGTGCGCCAGCTCGCCCGCGGGCTTGTCGGCATCGGCCGCGAGGTCCAGCAGCTCGAGCAGCCGGTCCTCCTCGCGCCGCAGCTCGGCCAGCCGCGCATGGTGCTGCAGCGCGATGTGGATGTTCTGCCGCACCGGCAGCTCGCGGAACACGCTGGGCGCCTGCATCTTGATGCTCATGCCCTGCTGCACGCGCTGGTAGGGCCGCTCGCCGGTCACCTCGCGGCCCTGGAACTCGATGCGGCCCTCGCTCGCTTCGTGGGTGCCGACGATCAGCTTGAACAGCGTGCTCTTGCCCGCGCCGTTGGGCCCGATCAGGCAATGGATCTCGCCGCAGCGCACCGAGAGGTCGACCTCCGACACCGCCGCATGGCCGCCGAAGCGCTTCGACAGGCCGTGGGTCTGCAACAGGACATCGCTCATGCGCGCACCTCCGCGGTCGTGGCTTCGGGCAGCTTCGACGGCGCCGCGGGCTTGGTTGCGCCGCGCCGCGCGAACAGCCGCCGCGCCGTGTTCGCCACGCCGATCACGAAGCCTTGCGGCGCCACCATCACGGTGCACAGCAGCATCGCGCCCATCAGCAGCAGCGCCGCCTGCTGGCTGTAGACCGTCAGCGCCTGGAAGGCCCAGAGCACGAGGAAGGAACCGACCAGCGTGGCCGTGATGTCGCCGCGGCCCGAGAACGCGACCCAGACGATCGGCATCGCCGCGGCCGGCAGGCCGATGCTCGCGGGCGTGATGAACTGGCCCCAAGAGGTGTAGAGCACGCCGCTCAGGCCCGCCAGCACGGAGCCGATCACGAAGGTGGCGAGCTGGTACTTGCGCACGTCGTAGCCGAGCAGCTCGGCGCGCTGCGGGTCCTCGCGCACCGCCACCACCACGTTGCCGAAGCGCGAGTTCAGCAGGATGCGCAGGCCCAGGTAGACCACGAGGATCAGCGCCACCACCAGGTAGTACAGCGCCACGCCCTCGAAGAACAGCGGCTCGCCGCCGAACCACGGGATGTTCAGCGGCGCCATGTCCTTCATGCCGTTGAAGCCGTTGAGCCGCGCGTTGCCGATGTGCCATTCGGGCCCGGCCGTCTGGCCGAGGAAGAAGGCCAGCACCAGCGTGGCCGACAAGGTGACGATGCCGAAGAACACGCCGCCCACGCGGCCCCAGATCATGAAGTAGCCGAGCACCGCCGCCGCCAGCGCGGCCAGGCCGAGGGCCAGCGCCAGCGCGAGGAAGGTGGTGCCAGACTCGCCGCCCAGGTTGGTGGCCAGCACGCCGTAGCCGTAGCCGGCCACGCCGAAGAAGAAGGTCTGGCCGAAGGACAGCATGCCGCCGTAGCCCCAGACCAGGCACAGGCCCATGGCCATGAAGGTCCAGGTCAGCAGGTAGGCCATGTTGCCGACGTCGTAGAAATCGGCGACGGCCGGGTACGCGAGCACCAGGACCAGCACGGCGAGGAAGGGAAGCCAGAAGACGCGGCTGGCGCCCAGCGTCTGCGGCCCGTTGATGAGTTGGAACATGCGAGAAGGACTCCGTGCAGGGGAAGACGCCGTTCAGCGGGTGCGCCGGGCCAGCCAGCCCGACACCCCTTCGGGCAGGATGCGGATCACCACGATCACCGCCAGCAGCATTCCGATCTGGCCCACGATCTGGCCGCCCCAGCCGTTGAGGCCGGTGCGGATGACCGCGAGCAGGATGCCGGCCGGCGCAGTGCCCAGCAGCACGTTGGCGCCGCCCACCACCACCGTGACGAAGCTCTCGACCAGGAAGGCCGCGCCCATGGTCGGGATCAGGGTCATGGTGGGCGCATAGAGCGCGCCGCACAGCCCCGCGAGACCGGCGCCGATGCCGAAGCTCAGCGCGTACACGCGGCCCACGCGCACGCCGGTGGCCTGCGCGATCGAGGCGTTCTGCATGGTGGCGCGCGCATGCACGCCGAAGCGGGTGCGCATGAAGACCAGGTAGATGCCGCCGAGCACCGCCACCGCGGCCGCGAACAGCACCAGCCGGTAGACCGAGAAGCTGTAGCCGCCCACGCTGAAGCTGCCCTCGGGCGTGCCCACGCCCGCGAGCGTGGAGCCGAACACCAGCAGCATGCCCTGCGTGACGATCAGGCTCAGGCCGAAGGTGGCGAGCAGCGAGTCGAGCGGCCGCTTGTAGAGCTTGCGCACCAGGCTCCACTCCACGGCCATGCCGATCAGGCCGGCCGCGAGCGTGCCGCACAGCTGCGCGAGCGGCAGCGGCAGCCCGCCGTGCACCAGGCCCACGGTGACGTAGGCGCCGCACATGATGAACTCGCCGTGCGCCATGTTGATCACGCCCATCATCCCGAACACCACGGCCAGGCCGGCCGCCGAGAGGATGAGGAACGCGAACACGTCGGCGAACTGGTAGAGGAAGGAGAAGATTTCGGCGAACACCGCGGCTCCCGGTCAGTGGCTGGCTGCTGCAAACGCGCTCAGGACTTCTTCGGCAGGTCCGAGGGCGTGTACTGCTTGCGGTCGTTCTTCTTCGTCAGGTCGCAGCCGATCTGGCCGAGCCAGTAGGGCTGGATGGTCCCGTAGTCCTTGAGCACCTTCACCGCATGCTTGTCGTCGACCGAGATCAGCCGCATCTGGTGCGACACGTGCTGGCTCTTGGGATCGATGCAGACCTTGCCCTCGGCGGCCTCGATGCAGGCGTCGCCGGCGGCGATCACCTTGCGCAGGTCGGCCAGCTTGGTCGACTTGGCCTTCTCGACCAGCGTCTTGTACATGTAGAGCGCGTTGTAGGCGTTGTAGCCCATGTCGTTGATGTAGGGCTCGTTCGGGAACTTGGCATGCCAGCGCTTCTTGAACTCGGTGGCCGCGGGCGTGTCGATCTCCTCGAACCAGTTGGCCGTGGCATGCATGCGGTTGAGCGCGGGCGGCGCGAAGCGCTTGTGCTCGAAGCCCAGCATCACCTTCACCGACGAGCCCATCGGCAGGTTCAGCTTGGCGGCCGCGGCCTGCTCGAAGAAGGAGTCCTGCGCCGCACCCACGTTGAGCATCAGCAGCCAGTCGGGCTTGGCCTTCTGGATGTTCTGGATCGTCTGCGCGAACTGCGACACGCCCAGCGGGATGAACTCCTCGCCCACCACGGTGCCGCCCAGGTCCTTGAGGATGGTGCGGTTCCACTCGGCGGAGATCTGGCCGAAGTTGTAGTCGGCCGCCACCACGTAGACCTTCTTGCCGAAGGTCTGGACCATGTAGGGGATCAGCGTGGAGAACTGCTGCTCGGGCACCGCGCCCATGCTGATCATGTTGGCGTCGCACACGCCGCCCTCGTACTGGTTGGTATAGAAGTACGGCGTCTGCGTGCGGTCGACGATCGGGCGCACCGCCTCGCGCGAGGCCGAGGTGATGCCGCCGATCAGCAGGTCGACCTTGTCCTTGCTCAGGAGGCGCCGCGTGAACTCCTGGTAGCGCGCGTTGTCGCCCTGCGGATCGAGATGGATCAGCTCGATCTGCCGGCCCATGATGCCGCCGGCCTTGTTGATCTCCTCCACGGCCAGCAGCGAGCCGTTGAGCTTGGGCTTGCCGAGCACGGCGAGGTCGCCCGAGACGTCTTCCATCAGGCCGATCTTCAGCGGATCGGCGGCCATCGCCGAGGTGGCCAGCGCCAGCGTGCAGCCCAGGGAGAGAAGCGCATTGCGTAGTGTCATGGTGGTGCTTTCGAGGGAAGAGAAAAAGAACGAGGGAGAACGAAGGAATGGGAAGCCCGCGGCGCTCACAGCGCGGGATGGCGGCGGTGCCAGTCGGTGAGCTGCTGGAAGGCCGCGCCGGCGCGCACCAGCAGCGCCTCGTCGAAGTGGCGCGACACGAACTGGAAGGCCACCGGCATGCCCGCGGGCGTGAAGCCGCCGGGCAGCGTGATCGTGGGGCTGCCGGTCATGTCGAACGGGCAGGTGTAGCGCAGCATCGCGGCCATCAGCTCGGCGTCGACGCCCATCTGCGCCATGCGCTCCATGGTCGGCGAAGCGATGCCGGTGGCCGGGATCAAGAGCAGGTCGATGTCCTCGAACATCGCGCGCACGCGGCCGCTGAAGTCGTGGCGGTGCAGCACGATCTTCTGGTAGTCGGTGCCGCTTTGCGCCAGCCCCAGCTCGATCAGGCCGGCCACGGCCGGGCCGTACATCTCCTTGCGCGCCGGATAGGTCTTCTCGTGCACCACCGCGGCCTCGATGCCGCACAGCGGGAACCAGTCGGCCAGCGCCTGCGCCGGATCGGGAAAGCGCACCTCGCGCAGTTCGCCGCCCAGCGTCTTCACCGCGGCGACGGCGGCATCGAAGACCTCGCGCGTCGGCGCGTCCACGCCCTCGGTGGCCCAGCGCAGGTCGATGCCCACGCGCAGCCCGGCCAGGCCCCGGCCGATGTCGGCCAGGTAGTCGGGCACCGGCAGCAGGCTGGCGGTGGGATCGTTCGCGTCGGCGCCCGCGATGGCGCCGAGCATCGCGCCCGCATCGGCCGCGCTGCGCGTCATCGGGCCGATGTGGTCGAGCGTGGCGGCGAGCTCGAAGGCGCCGTGGCGGCTCACGCGGCCCCAGGTCGGCTTCAGGCCGGTGAGGCCGTTGGCAGCCGAGGGAAAGCGGATCGATCCTCCCGTGTCGGTGCCCAGCGAGCCGTAGCACAGGCCCGCCGCGGTGGCCACGCCCGAGCCGCTGGAGGACACGCCCGGCCAGTGCGCCGCGTTCCACGGATTGACCGGCGGCGACACGCTCGGATGGTGGTCGGCATAGGCGCTCTCGGTGAGCTGCAGCTTGCCGAGGATCGGCGCGCCGGCCTCGCGCAGCTTGCGCACCACGGTGCCGTCGACCTCGGGCACGAAGTCCTGGTAGAGCGTCATGCCCGCGGCCGTGGGCACGCCGGCGGTCCAGCACAGGTCCTTCACCGCCACCGGCACGCCGTGCAGCGGGCCGCGCGATTCGCCACGCGCGATCTCGGCGTCGGCGCGCCTGGCCTCGGCCAGCGCCGAATCGGCCATCACGCGCACATAACTGCGCAGGCCGCCGTCGACCTGCCCGATGCGATCGAGCTGGGCCTGCGTGACCTCGACGCTCGAGAGTTCCTTCGACTGGATCAGGCGGCCGACTTCGAGCAGTTCGAGGTAGTGCAGATCGGTGTTCGGCATGGTGTGGAGGCTCCGTTCGTTGGGGATGGGAAAGGGGTCGGCCTGTAGGAAGACGCCGACATCGAAGGTATAGAAGCGCCGCCTTCGCGGCTTGGCTCGCAGCGCCATCGCGATGTGCTGGCGCGGCCAGTCGGTGGGTGGTTGGCGCTTTCAGGCCAGCGCGGGCGCGCGGCGGTGGAAGTCGGTGGCCTGCTGGAACGCATGGCCCGCGCGCAGCAGCGCGGCCTCGGCGAAGGGCCGGCCGATCAGCTGCATGCCGATCGGCAGGCCGTCGGGATCGAAGCCGCAGGGCACGTTGAGCGAGGGCAGCCCCGTGAGGCTGGCCACGCCGGTGAACTGCATGATCGCGGACAGCATGTCCTCGGGCCGGCCCGGCTCGATCTCCACGCTGGTTTCGCCGATGCGCGTGGCCGCGAAGGGCAGCGAGGGACAGACGAACACGTCGACGCGGCGGAAGGCCTCGAGGAACTCGGCGCGCAACAGCGCGCGGTAGCGCTGCGCCTGCAGGTAGTGGGTGGCCAGCAGCATCTCGCCGGCCTCCAGCAGGGTGCGCACGTCGTCGCCGTAGTCGCCGGGCCGCTCGCGCAGGCTGCGCTGGTGGTAGGTGCTGGGCTCGGCCGACTCGATGGTGAGCTGGGCCGAGATGTTGCCGTGGATGTGGCCGATGTCGACCTCGACCACCTGCGCGCCCAGTTCGACGAAGGCCGCGATCGCGGCCTTCACGGCGTCGTGCACGGGCGCCTGCAGGTGCTCGAAGAAGTAACCCGGCACGATGCCGATGCGCAGGTGGCGGCAGCCGCCCTCGAGGTCCTGCAGGTAGTCGTCCACCGCGCGCGGCGCGCTGGCCGCGTCCTTCGGATCGAAGCCCGCGATGGCGCCGAACATCAGCGCGCAGTCCTCCACGCTGCGGGCCATCGGGCCCACCGTGTCCATGCTCCAGGCCAGCGGGATCACGCCGTGGTTGCTGACCCGGCCATAGGTGGGCCGCAGCCCGACGATGCCGTTGATGGCCGAGGGCAGCCGGATCGAGCCGCCGGTGTCGGTGCCGATGGCGCCGAAGCACAGGCGCGCGGCCACCGCCACGGCCGAGCCTCCGCTGGAGCCGGCCGGGAAGCGCTCGGTGTCCCAGGGGTTGCGCACCGCGCCGTAGTGCGGATTGGCCGAGGTGCCGCCCCAGGCGAACTCGTGCATGTTGGTCTTGCCGATGAACAGCGCGCCGGCCTGGCGCAACCGCGTGGCGACAGTGGCGTCGGCCTCGGGCACCCAGTCGGCCAGCAGCTTGCTGCCGGCCGTGGTGCGGCTGCCGCGCAGCGCGACGTTGTCCTTGAGCGCCAGCGGCACGCCATGCAGCGGGCCGAGCTCGTGGCCCGCGGCCGACAGCATCTCGGCCGCGCGCGCGACCTGCAGCGCCTGTTCCTCGAACACGGTGATGAAGGACCTGAGCACGCCGTCGTGGGCACGGATGCGCGCGAGCGAGGCCTCGACCAACTCCACCGGCGAGACCTTGCGCGCGCGCACCAGGCGCGCGGCTTCGGCCAAGCCCAGGTTCGCGATGTCGTTCATCGAAGTACCTCCGTGCTTCGCACTGCGGTGCGAGCTTGCTTGGGGCGGCCCGGCGCGGCGCTCATGCGCCCTCCTCCGGCAGCTCGTGCGCATGCGTGAAGGCCGTGACCGGCATCAGCGCCTGCCGCGCGGGATCGCTCATCTGCGCGCTGAGCGCATTGGCGGCGGGAATCCAGGCCTGCAGCACGGCATCGACCGCGGCCAGCCGCTCGGGGCTCAGGTCGAGGCCGGCGCAGCGCGCCAGCGCGGCGGTGTCGATCGCCGGCGGGGCATCGGAGGGGGCGGATGAGGGGGAAGGCATCGTCGTTTCCTTGCGTGAAGCGCCCGTCTGGGGGCTGGCTTCACGATAGGCAACGACGCGGTTCGCGGCTTGGCTGCGCCTGCCATCGCGATGGGCTGGAACCGCCAGCCGCGGAGTGCCGCGCTCAGTGGCGGCGCAACAGGGTCTGCGGCGTCACGCCGTAGGCCTTCTTGAACACGCGGCAGAAATGCGAGAGGTCGCTGAAGCCGTGCTGGAACGCGGCCTGCGTGACCTGCCGCACCCGGCCTTCGCTGAGCGCCGCGTGGCTGGCCTCGAGCCGCTGCTTCCACAGGTGCTGGATCGGCGTGCTGCCGTATTCGGCGAACACGCGCGCCAGCGTGCGCGCCGACACGTGCTGCGCCGCGGCGATCTGCTCCACGTCGAGCTCGCAGTCGTCGAGGTGCGCGGCGATGTACTCGCGCGTGCGCTGGTAGAGCTGGGCATGCGAGGACAGCGCGGCCTCGGCGCCGTCGCTCTGCACCTGCAGCACGGCCGAGAGCATGTCGAGCATCGAACCCGCGAGGCTGGCCTCCATGGCCTCGCTGCCCGAGAGCTCGAGGCTCGCCGCCTCGCGGATCATGTGGCCGAGCAGCCGCGCCGTGGGATGGCCCTCGGCCAGGTGCATCGCCGTGAGGTTGTGGGCCTCGGGAAAGCGGCACAGCAGTTGCCGGCGCGGAATGCGAACCAGCAGCGTGGACTCGGGCGCGAGGTCGAAGCTGAAGGGCCGCGCGGCGTCGTAGAGCACGATGTCGCCGTTGCGCTGCACCACTTCCCGCCCCGACTGCGAGAGCACGCCGTGGCCCGACACCATCAGGCTCAGCATGAAGTCCTCGTTGGGGCCGCTGCGCAGGTGCTGAGCGTCGCGCTCCCAGACATGGCGCGGCGAGGACATCTCGGCCAGCGCGAGCTTGCCGAGCGAGCGCAGCCTGAAGCGCGCGTTGAAATGCTCGCGGTCGGGCACCACGCTCTTGGCCGGAATCAGGTGCTGGCACACCACGTCGCTCCAGTATTCGAAGCGCTGGCCGTCGTCGACCGTGTCGGTGGAGTAGTCGAGGTGCATGCTGCGAGCGAAGGGTTGGAAACCATCTCGCGATGGCCATCGCAACGCCTCAAGCAACATCCATGCCCTTGCCCGAGGCCTGCCCCGGGCACTCTAGCGCGCGAGGCGCGCTTCGCCCTGAGGGCTGACCCGTAGTCGCCGCGCGCTCAGCCGCCCGTTCAGCCGCGGCCGAGCGCCTTGTCCACGCCCTTGTTGGCCAGCATGTCGGCGCGCTCGTTGCCCGGGTCGCCCGAATGGCCCTTGACCCAGCGCCACTCGATGGCGTGGCCGCCCTCCTGCACCAGCTTGTCCAGCCGCTGCCAGAGCTCGACGTTCTTCACCGGCTGCTTGGTCGAGGTGAGCCAGCCCTTGGCCTTCCAGCCGCGGATCCACTCGGTGATGCCCTGGCGAACGTACTGGCTGTCGAGGTAGAGCGTGACCTTGCAGGGCCGCTTGAGCGCGGCCAGCCCTTCGATCACGGCCGTGAGCTCCATGCGGTTGTTGGTGGTGTTCAGCTCGCCGCCGAACAGCTCCTTCTCGGTGGGGCCCGACTTGAGCCAGGCGCCCCAGCCCCCGGGGCCGGGATTGCCCTTGCAGGCACCATCGGTGTAGATCACGACTTCGTTCAAGCTCTCTGTTCCTTCATTTCTTCACTGTCGATATTCACGTCATTCGCGGTCGGCGCGGCGTCCCTGCCGGTGCACCTTGCCCGCGATCGGCACCGGCGCCGTGGCGCGGGCGCTGGCGCGGCGCCACTCGGGGCTCAAGAGGCGCATGCCGCGCACGCGCTTGACCGCCACCAGGAAGTAGGCCGCGCCGAAGATCGGCCACCAGCGCTCGCCGGCCACGTCCATCCAGCGGCTGCGCTCGAGCCAGGCCTCGCTGCGCGCGGCCGGCCGGTAGACGCCGAAGCGCCCCGACTCGACCTCGAAGCTCAACAGGCGCAGCCAGTCGCGCATGCGCCAGTAGCCGATGAACTCGCCGCCCTCGGGCAGGAAGAGTTCGCCGAAACCCAGGCGCCGGTACAGGTGCGCGCGGCGCTGCCGCATGCCCCAGAGGCTGGTCGGGTTGAGCCCGCAGATCACCACCCGGCCCTCGGGCACCAGCACCCGCTCGACCTCGCGCAGGGTGGCGTGCGGGTCGGGGCTGAGCTCGAGCGCATGCGGCAGCACCACCAGGTCCAGGCTGTTGGCCGCGAACGGCAGGGCCGCGAAATCGGCCAGCAGCACGGCCTGCGGCGCCTGCGCCAGGTGCGCCGGGTCGTCGAGCGCCAGCCAGCGGTGCGGCATGCGGTTGGCGCGCAGGCCCTCGACCTGGGCCGCCCCGAGCTGCAGCGCGTGGTAGCCGAAAACGTCGGCCACGGCCTGGTCGAACTGGGCTTGTTCCCAGGCGAGAAGGTAGCGTCCGGGGGGGGTCGCGAACCACTCCTGCAAACCTATAATTTGACCGCTCATGACCCTCGTTCCGCTGCCCGCCTTCGCCGACAACTACATCTGGATGCTGCAGGACGGGTCCAACGCGATCGTGGTGGACCCGGGCGATGCCCGGCCGGTGCTCGACGCACTGGCAAGCGGCAAGCTGCAACTGGCCGCGATTCTAGTCACGCACCATCACGCCGATCACACGGGCGGCGTGGCAGAGCTGCGCGCCGCCACCGGCGCCGCGGTGTGGGGTCCCGGGCACGAGCGCATCCCCGAGCCCTACGCACCGCTGGTGCAGGGCGACCATGCCGACGCGCTGGGCCTGCGCTTCGAGGTGATCGACGTGCCGGGCCACACGGCCGGCCACATCGCCTACTTCCTGCCCGCGGCCGAGGGCCGCGCGCCGCTGCTGTTCTGCGGCGACACCCTGTTCTCGGGCGGATGCGGGCGCCTGTTCGAGGGCACGCCCGCGCAGATGCTGGCCTCGCTCGACGCGCTCGCCGCGCTGCCCGGCGACACCCGTGTCTGCTGCGCCCACGAGTACACACTTTCTAACCTGCGCTTCGCCCAGGCGGTGGAACCCGGCAACACCGACCTGACTCAGTACCGGGCGCATTGCGAAAGCCTGCGCGCCCAGGGCGAGCCCACGCTGCCGTCGCAGCTGGCCCTCGAACGCCGGATCAACCCCTTTCTTCGCAGCCGCGAAGCCACTGTCCTTCGAGCGGTGCGCGCGCACGCCGAGCTGTCCCCCGACGCGGGCGAAGCCGACGTGTTCGCCGCGCTGCGCCAATGGAAAAACGACTTCCGATGAAACTCACCGCTGCCGCCTGCCTCGCAGGCATCCTGTTGCTCGCCGGCTGCGCGGGCACCGGCAACCCCTCCTCCTCGTCTTCCTCCTCCCCCTCCTCTCCCCCCACCGCCGGCGGCACCGGCTCCCTCGCCGCCAGCCGCGCCGCGCCCGTCTATCCCAGCGGCCAGCTCGCCCCCATCGCCAGCAGCGAGGCGCGCTCGCAGAGCGTGGTCACGCTGGCCCCGCCGGCCGACATGTGGGACCGCATCCGCCGCGGCTTCAAGATGCCCGACCTCGACAACGACCTCGTGCGCGACCGCGAGCAGTGGTATGCGAGCCGGCCCGACTACATCCAGCGCATGACCGAGCGCTCGAACAAGTACATCTTCCACATCGTCGAGGAGCTCGAGCGGCGCAACATGCCCACCGAGCTGGCGCTGCTGCCCTACATCGAGAGCGCCTTCAACCCGCAGGCCGTGTCGAGCGCGCGCGCCGCCGGCATGTGGCAGTTCATGCCGGCCACCGGCACCGACTTCGACCTCAAGCAGAACATCTTCCGCGACGACCGCCGCGACGTGGTGGCCTCCACGCGCGCCGCGCTCGACTACCTGCAGAAGCTCTACAACATGTTCGGCGACTGGCAGCTCGCGCTGGCCGCCTACAACTGGGGCGAAGGCAGCGTGAGCCGCGCCATCGCCAAGAACCAGCGCCTGGGCCTGCCCACCACCTACAGCGACCTCACGATGCCGGCCGAGACCCGCATGTACGTGCCCAAGCTGCAGGCGGTGAAGAACATCGTGGCCAACCCGCAGGCCTTCAACGCCGAGCTGCCGGTGATCGCCAACCACCCCTACTTCCAGACCGTGCCGCTCACGCGCGACCTCGACGTGGAACTGGCCGCCAAGCTCGCCGACGTGCGCATCGAGGACTTCCGCGCGCTCAACCCGGCGGCCCACAAGCCGGTGCTGATCGCCGCGGGCACCTCCGAGATCCTGCTGCCCTGGGACAACGCCGCCGTGTTCCAGCGCAACTTCGACGCCTACACGCAGGGCCAGTACGCGAGCTGGACCGCCTGGGTCGTGCCCAACACCATGACGGTGGCCGACGCCGCCCAGCGCGCCGGCATGAGCGAGTCGGACCTGCGCGCGCTCAACAACGTGCCGCCGCGCATGCTGATCAGGGCCGGCTCCACGCTGATCGTGCCGCGCGGCGCGCGCGTCAAGGAGGACGTGGCGGCGGTGGTGGCCGACAGCGGCCACCTGAGCTTCCAGCCCGAGATCGTCACGCGCCGTACCACCGTCAAGGCCGGCCGCAGCGACAACGTGGCGAGCATCGCGCGCCGCTACAACCTCAAGCCCGCGAGCGTCGCCGAGTGGAACGACGTCAAGCCCAACCATGCCTTCAAGCGCGGCATCAGCGTGGTGGTCTACCTGCCGGTGCGCGCCGCCCCGGCCGCGCGCGTCGGCAGCGGTGCCGGTCCGCGCGGACGGCCGGTCGCGCAGGTCAAGCGCGGCAGCAACGTGAGCAAGGTGCCGGCCAGCGCCTCGAGCAAGCAGGTGGTGCGCGAGAAGCGCGGCGGCACGCCCTCGAAGAAGAAGCGCTGAAGTAGCGCCCGGGCGGCGGCAGGGCCGGTGCATCGCCTTTCGCGGCGCCGGCCACGAACGAATAAATCAGGAGGGCCATGCCATGGCAGTGGAAGGAAGCGCGGGCGATCTCGTCAAGGTCGTGACGCTGTTGGGGGCCGCGGTGGTCGCGGTGCCGCTGTTCAAGCGCATCGGGCTCGGCTCGGTGCTCGGCTACCTGGCCGCGGGGCTGGCCATCGGCCCGTTCGGCTTCGGCCTGTTCACCGATCCCCAGACCATCCTGCACACGGCCGAACTCGGCGTCGTGATGTTCCTGTTCGTGATCGGCCTCGAGATGCGGCCCTCGCACCTGTGGAGCATGCGGCGCGACATCTTCGGCCTCGGCAGCCTGCAGGTGGTGGTCTGCGGCTTCCTGCTGACCGGCGTGGGCATGGCCTTCGGCTTCCCGCTCGCCGTGTCCTTCGTCTGCGCGATGGGCTTCGTGCTGACCTCCACCGCCATCGTGATGCAGCTGCTCGGCGAACGCGGCGACATCGCGGCGCCGCGCGGCCAGAAGATCGTCGCCGTGCTGCTGTTCGAGGACCTGCTGATCGTGCCGCTCTTGGCCATCGTGGCCTTCATCGCGCCGCCCGACGCCACGCAGCACGCGGTCGAGGCCGGCTCGCGCTGGATCGGCGTGGGCATCGCGCTGGCCGCGCTCGCGGCGCTGGTGGCGGCCGGCATCTGGCTGCTCAACCCGCTGTTCCGCGTGCTCGCCAACTCGAAGGCGCGCGAGGTCATGACCGCGGCCGCGCTGCTGGTGGTGCTGGGCGCGGCGCTCTTGATGCAACTCGGTGGCCTTTCGATGGCCATGGGCGCGTTCATCGCGGGCGTGCTGCTGTCCGAATCCACCTTCCGCCACCAGCTCGAGGCCGACATCGAGCCCTTCCGCGGCCTGCTGCTCGGGCTGTTCTTCATCGGCGTGGGCATGTCGCTCGACCTCGCGGTGGTGGCGCGCAACTGGCAGCTGATCCTGGCCGGTGTGCTGTCGATGATGGTGGTGAAGTCACTGTGCATCTACGCGGTAGCGCGGCTTGCGAAGAGTTCGCGCGCCGACGCGCTCGACCGCGCGGTGCTGATGGCCCAGGGCGGCGAATTCGCCTTCGTGTTGTTCTCCTCCGCACTCGCCGCGGGCGTGATCAGCCCGGTGGTCAACGCCAACATGACGGCGGTGGTGGTGCTCTCGATGGCGCTCACGCCGCTGGTGGTGCTCGCGCACCGCCGCTTCGCGCCGGCCGCGGCCGAGTCGATGGACGGCATCGACAAGGCCGAGGACCTGGTCGGCAACGTGCTGGTGATCGGCTTCGGCCGCTTCGGACAGATCGCGGTGCAGGGCGCGCTGGCGCGCGGTGCCTCGATCGCGATCATCGACACCGACACCCAGGTGATCCGCGATGCCGCCCTGTTCGGCTTCAAGGTCTACTACGGCGACGGCTCGCGCGCCGACGTGCTGCATGCCGCGGGCGCCCACGGCGCGCGCGTGATCATGGTCTGCGTCAACGACAAGGCCGCCACCACGCGCATCGTCGAGCTGCTCAAGGCCGAGTTCCCGCATGCGCAGCTGCTGGTGCGCGCCTACGACCGCGAGCACATGCTCGAGATCGGCAAGCTCAACGTCGACTTCCAGATCCGCGAGACCTTCGAATCGGCGATGGCCTTCGGCCGCCAGGGCGTGCTGGCGCTCGGCGCCTCCGACACCGAGGCCGACGAGGTGATCGACGAGCTGCGGCGGCGCGACGCGGAGCGCGTGGTGCTCGAGATGGCCGGCGGCATCTTCGCGGGCCGCGCGCTGGTGCAGGTCAACACCGAGGCGCACGGCAAGAACGCATGAGCGCGCCCGAGCTCGTTCCCGGGCCGCCGCGCGGTTCAGAGCTTCTCGGTCTCGCCGCTGCGCGGCTGCCACTTCATGAGCCGCTTCTCGATCAGGCCCACAAGCGCATCGAGCGCGAGCGCGAAGGCCGTCAGCACCACGATGCCCGCGAACACGGTGTTGACGTCGAAGGTGCCCTCGGCCTGCAGGATCAGGTAGCCGACGCCGCGCGCCGAGCCCAGGTACTCGCCCACCACGGCGCCCACGAAGGCCAGGCCCACCGAGGTGTGCAGGCTCGAGAACACCCAGCTGGTGGCGCTCGGCAGGTAGACGGTGCGCAGCAGCTGGCGCTGGTTGGCGCCCAGCATGCGTGCATTGGCGAGCACCACCGGGCTCACCTCGCGCACGCCCTGGTAGACGTTGAAGAACACGATGAAGAACACCAGCGTGACGGCCAGCGCCACCTTGCTCCAGATGCCGAGGCCGAACCACAGCGCGAAGATCGGCGCGAGGATCACGCGCGGCATCGAATTGGCGGCCTTGATGTAGGGATCGAGGATCAGGCTCGCGGTGGGCGCGAGCGCGAGCCACAGCCCGCAGCCCAGGCCCAGCACGGTGCCGATGCCGAAGGCCAGTACGGTCTCGAGCAGCGTGGTGCCCAGGTGCAGGTAGATGTCGGCATTGCCCTTGAGCCCGTCGGGGAACAGCGGGTTGGCCGGCACCTCGAAGGGCAGGAACCAGCTCCAGATGCGCCCGGCCACCTGGATCGGCTCGCCGAGGAAGAAGGCCACCTGCTGGTTGCGCGAGGCCAGGTGCCAGCCCACGAGGATCACGACCAGCAGCACCAGCTGCCAGAAGCGCGCGTTGCGTTCGTTGAGGGCCAGGCGCGACATCATGCGGCCTTCTTCAGTTGCTGCGCGTAGCCCTTGAGCACCTCGTCGCGCAGCACCTCCCAGATCTGGGTGTGCAGCTCGACGAAGCGCGGCTGGGTGCGCACCTCGGCCACGTCTCGCGGGCGCGGCAGGTCGATCTCGAACTCGCCGATCGGATGGGTGGCCGGTCCGGCCGAGAGCACCACCACGCGGTCGCTCATCGCGATCGCTTCGTCGAGGTCATGGGTGATGAACAGCACGGCCTTCTTCTTCGCGCTCCACAGGTCGAGCACCTCGTTCTCCATCAATTGCCGGGTCTGGATGTCGAGCGCGCTGAAGGGCTCGTCCATCAGGATGATGTCGGGATCGAGCACCAGCGTCTGCGCCAGCGCCACGCGCTTGCGCATGCCGCCCGAGAGCTGGTGCGGATAGCGGTCGCCGAAGCCCGCGAGGCCCACGCGCGCGAGCCAGGCCTCGGCTTCGCGGCGCGCTTCGGCATCAGGCACGCCGCGGTACTGCAGCCCGACCATCACGTTGTCGATGGCGCTGCGCCAGGGCATCAGCGCCTCGGTCTGGAACATGTAGCCCGCGCGCGCATTGATGCCCGAAAGCGGCTGGCCGAACACCTTGACCGTGCCGGACGAGGGCTGCAGCAGCCCCGCGCCGATGTTGAGCAGGGTCGACTTGCCGCAGCCCGTGGGACCGACCACCGACACGAACTCGCCGGCGCGCACGCGCAAGGTGGTGTCGGCCACCGCGGTGTAGCGCTGGCCGGGGTCGTCCTTCGAATGGAAGATGCAGCTGATCGAGAGGAGTTCGAGTGCGTGGTCGGACATGGCGGAACTGGATGGCTGGCGATGCGCGTCCCCCAGAAAAAACCCGGCCGAAGCCGGGTCGCGGGACATCGAGGTCAGGCCTTGAACCTGTCCTTCGCTCGCCGTGCGAAATCGTTGGTGTAGGTTTTCGCGAGGTCGATCTTGTCGGCCTTGACGGAGGTGTCGAAGCTCGCGATCGCGGCCAGCGCGGTCTTGGGTCCCTCGGACGGCACGATGCCGTCGGGCGCGATCGATTCGCGCACCTTGTCGAACGAGGCGAGGTAGAGCGCGCGGTCGCCGAGCAGGTAGGTCTCGGGCACGGTCTTGATGATGTCGCCCGGGCCCGCGGTCTGCAGCCACTTGAGGCCGTGCACGATCGCGTTGGCCAGCGCCTGGCAGGTGTTGGGGTTCTTCTGCACGAAATCGACCGGCGCATAGAGGCAGGCGGCCGGCATCGGCCCGCCGAACACCTGCTGCGTGCCCTTGAGCGTGCGGGTGTCGCTGATGATCTTCACGTCGCCCTTCTGCTCGAGCATGGTCATCACCGGGTCGGTGTTGCTGATGGCGTCGATCTGGCCCGAGCGCAGCGCGGTGAGCGCGCCGGCGGCGACGCCCACGCCGATGTAGCTCACGTCGCTGGCCTTGAGGCCGCCGCGCGAGAGCACGAGGTTGGCCACCATGTTGGTCGACGAGCCCGGCGCCGAGACGCCGATCTTCTTGCCCTTGAGGTCGGCGATGCCGGCATAGCTCGACATGTTCTTGGTCGATACGCCCATCGCGATCTGCGGCGCGCGGCCCTGCAGCACGAAGGCCTGGAAGAACTGGTTCTTGGCCTGCAGGTTGATGGTGTGCTCGTAGGCACCCGAGCACACGTCGGCCGAGCCGCCGACCACCGCCTGCAGCGCGCGCGCGCCGCCCGCGAAGTCGGAGATCTCGACGTCGAGCCCCTCGGCCTTGAAGTAGCCGAGCTGCTCGGAGATGGTGAGCGGCAGGTAGTAGAACGCCGCCTTGCCGCCGACCGCGATCGAGATCTTGGTTTTCTCCAGCTTCGGCTGCGCGAACACCCGCGGCAACGCGATGGTGGCGGCGGCGATGGCCGAGGCGGAGATGAGGGTGCGGCGGTGAAGCATGGAACGTGGCCTGCGGCGGCGTCTGGTGGCTCTGGAATTCGTCGAAACTGAATCGAGCTTAGGGGCGCGCGCAGGGTCGCTGCATCGGGGTCATCCCGTGCGGGTTTTCACGTAAGCATGAAGGCCTCTCACAGAGTGAAAAAGGCCGCTCTCAGCCGCGCTATTTCGCGAGGAACAGGATCGCGATATTGACCACGAAGGCGGCCGCCCAGACCGCGCTGCGCAGCGCCGGAATGCCCTTGATGTAGAGCGCGAGATAGGCCACGCGCAGCAGTACGTAGGCGATCGCGAGGCGGTCGATCCACAGCTGCGCGGCGCCGAGCTGGTGCGCGATGATCACCGCGCCGATGAAGAAGGGCAGCCCCTCGAAGCTGTTGGCCTGCGCGGCGTTGGCGCGCGCGCGCCAGCCCGCCTGCCTGGCGGCCCAGTCGCGCGGCTGCGCGTTGTCGCTGGGCCGGAAGGCGCCGGCCTTGGCGATCCAGGCCGCGAGGTACGGCAGGCCGCAGGCGATGAAGACGCACCAGTAGGCGACGGTAAGCAGCGACAGGGTCATGGTGTCTCCGGAATCTCTTGGATGCGCGGCGGCGGTGGCCGCCGCGGGATCAGCGCCGGTCGACCAGCGCGTGCGCGATGGTGCCGAGGTCCACGTACTCGAGCTCGCTGCCCGCGGGCACGCCGCGCGCGAGCCGCGTGACGGTGAGGCCGCGCTGGCGCAGCGCATCGCCGATGACATGCGCCGTGGCTTCGCCCTCGGCCGTGAAGTTGGTCGCGAGGATCACCTCGGCCACGGTGCCATCGAGCGCGCGCTCGAACAGCTTCTGCAGGCCCAGGTCCTTGGGACCGATGCCGTCGAGCGGGCTGAGCTTGCCCATCAGCACGAAGTAGTAGCCGCGAAAGGCGTTGGTGCGCTCGAGCGCGGCCTGGTCGGCCGGCGTCTCGACCACGCAGAGCTTGGTCGGGTCGCGCCGCACGTCGAGGCAGACGTTGCACACCGGCATCTCGGTGAAGGTGTTGCAGCGCTCGCAATGGCGCACCTGACCCGCCGCCTGCTGCAGGGCGCGCGCGAGCAGCTGCGCGCCCTCGCGGTCGTGCTGCAGCAGGTGGAAGGCCATGCGCGAGGCCGACTTGACGCCCACGCCCGGCAGGCGGCGCAGCGCATCGACGAGCGCGTCGAGGGAACCGGCGTCGGACACGTCAGCCTTGGTGGCGCGGCGGCATCAGAACGGCAGCTTCATGCCCGGGGGCAGGCCCGGCATGCCGGCGGTCAGCTTGCCCATCTTCTGCTCGCTGGTCTCCTCGGCCTTGCGCACGGCGGCGTTGAAGGCAGCGGCCACGAGGTCCTCGAGCATGTCCTTGTCGTCGGCCAGCAGGCTCGGGTCGATGGTGATGCGCTTGACGTCGTGCTTGCAGGTCATCACGACCTTCACGAGGCCGGCGCCCGATTCGCCCTCGACCTCGATGTGGGCCAGTTCTTCCTGGGCCTTCTTGAGGTTGTCCTGCATTGCCTGCGCCTGCTTCATGAGGCCGGCCAGTTGTCCTTTGTTGAACATCGTTGGTCCTGTGGATCGGTTGGGTGGATGGGAAAGGATAAGAGATGGAAGCGCAGCTGGCGGCGAAGCCTCGCCGCCGCAAGGGCCACGGCCGATTGTCGCCGCTGCGCGTGGCCCGCCGCGCTCAGGCCGGTTTGAGCGAGCCCGGGACGATCCTCGCGTCGAAGTCGCGCATCAGGGCCTGGATCTCGGGATCGCTGCGGATCGCCTCCTCGGCGATGCGCTGGCGCTCGTCGGCGGCGGCCTTGTTGCGGCGTGCCGGGCTGTCGACCACGCCGCCGACCTCGATCGCGAGCTTGACCTCGTGGCCGATCGCGGCCAGCGCGGCGATCAGCTTCTCGCGGCTGGAGGGCTGGTTGAGCGACTCGCGCTCGATGCGCAGCAGCCACTGGTCGGTGTCGCGCGCCACCAGCTGCGACTGCAGCGCCAGTTCGCGCGTGAGCGCGGCGATGCTCTCGGCCGCGATCAACTGCGTGACGGTGGCGAACCAGAAATCGCCCTCCTCGCTCGGCGGGATCGGCGCGGCGGGTGCCTGGGCACCGTCGCGCGGCGTGTCGCGCGCGCCGGGCGGCGGCTGCACGCGCATCGGCACGGCGACCACCTGGGCGGGATCGGGTTCGGGCACGTCCTCGGGCGGACGCGCCTCGGGGCGGCGCACGGGCTGGTCGACGACCGGCAGGCGGTGGCCCGCGGGGGCGGCGGTCGACGGTTGCGCAGGTGCGGCAACGGGCGCCGGACGCGGCACTTCGGCCGACATGCTGCGCACCGGGATCGGCCGCGGCGGCTGCGCGGGGGCGGCAACGGGTGCCGGCGCCGCCGCCGGGGCGTTATTCAGAGTTTTTTTTTCCGCGGAGGCCGAGCCGGCCGCGTTCTGCGCAGGCTTGAACGCCAGCAGCCGCAGCAGCACCATCGTGAGAGCGGCGTATTCGTCGGGCGCGAGGCCGAGCTCGCCGCGGCCGTGCAGACACAGGCTGTAGAGCAGCTGGGTCTCGTCGGCCGGCATCAGCAGCGCGAGCCGCGCGGTGTCGGCCGCGTCGGGGTCGGTGCTGGACGTGGCAGCCTCGGCGCGCGAAGGCACGGCCTGCAGCACCGCCATGGCCTGCAGCACCGCCGTCATTTCCTCGAGCGTGGAAGCGGCTGACATGCCGTCGATGCGCAGCGCCTCGGAGGTCTCGACCACGGTCTTGCCGTCGCCCTGCGCGAGCGCCTCGATCAGGCGGAACACATGGCCGCGGTCGACGCTGCCGAGCATCTGGCGCACGCCGGCCTCGACCAGCTCGCCGTTGCCGAAGGCGATCGCCTGGTCGGTCAGCGAGAGCGCGTCGCGCATCGAGCCGCGCGCCGCGCGCGCGAGCAGGCGCAGCGCCTGCGGCTCGGCCGGCACCTGCTCGGTCTGCAGCACCGAGGTCAGGTGCTCGAGCACCGTCTCGGGCGCCATCGGGCGCAGGTTGAACTGCAGGCAGCGGGACAGCACCGTGACCGGCACCTTCTGCGGATCGGTGGTGGCCAGCACGAACTTGAGGTACTCGGGCGGCTCCTCGAGCGTCTTCAGCATCGCGTTGAACGCGGTGTTGGTCAGCATGTGCACTTCGTCGATCATGAAGACCTTGAAGCGGCCCTGCACCGGCTTGTAGACCGCCTGCTCGAGCAGCGACTGCACTTCATCGACGCCGCGGTTCGAGGCCGCGTCGAGCTCGGTGTAGTCGACGAAGCGGCCGGCGTCGATGTCGCGGCAGGCCTGGCACACGCCGCAGGGCGTGGCGGTGATGCCGCCCTGCCCGTCCGGACCCTGGCAGTTGAGCGACTTGGCCAGGATGCGCGAGACGGTGGTCTTGCCCACGCCGCGCGTGCCGGTGAACAGGTAGGCGTGGTGCAGGCGCTGGGTGGTGAGCGCGTTCTCGAGCGCCTGCACCACGTGCCCCTGACCGACCATCTCAGCGAAGGTTTTCGGACGGAACTTGCGGGCGAGCACGATATAGGACATTGCGCCCATTCTAAAAGCCGCGAAGGGGGCCTTCGGCATCCGCCTCTTCGATGTTTCTCATCGATCGATTCACCGCCCCGGCGAAGGGGGCAACGCGAGCGAGGTTAGAATCGACCCTGACGGGCCTCCCTGCATGGTGAAGTGGCCAACCGGGTCAGGTGGGGAACCAAGCAGCCCTAACTGCGTAGTCAGTGCCAGGGGTAAGGCTCGTCAACTTCTTCAGCGCTCTCGTTCCACCCCGGAACGGGAGCCGCGCCAAAAAATCCAAAGCCTCACGACAGTCCCAGCCGCGCGAGCACGCCACGCGCGGCCGCGACGCCGCTGGCCATCGAGGCCGTGAGCAGGTAGCCGCCGGTCGGCGCCTCCCAGTCGAGCATCTCCCCCGCCACGAACACGCCGGGCAGCGCGCCGGCCATCAGCTGCGCATCGAGCGCATCGAAACGCACGCCGC
The DNA here is from genome assembly GCF_057809595.1 of Variovorax sp. FG153. NCBI lineage: Bacteria > Pseudomonadati > Pseudomonadota > Betaproteobacteria > Burkholderiales > Comamonadaceae > Variovorax > Variovorax sp. FG153. Next base: position 21,489 of record NZ_JBMDKG010000021.1, on the reverse strand, counting down.
CCGCGGTGCTGATCGCCTCGTCGACCGGGCGCGCGGCCAGCAGCCGCAGCGGCACGGCCTTGATCGCCTGCGCGAGTTGCAGCGGATCGTGCATCGCCTCGCGGCTCAGCACCTCGTAAAGCACGCCGGCCTTGATGCCCTCGAGGCCGAGCCGGCTCTTGAGGTGGCTGCCGAGCGAACGCGCGCCGCGCGGATGCCTGACCGCGGCCAGCACCTGCTCGGCGCTGCGGTCGGGCAGCAGGTCGAGCAGCAATGTGGCGCTGCCGTTGGCGGCGATCTCGTCGCGCAGCAGGGCCGAGACGGCGTAGACGAGGCTGCCCTCGATGCCGCCCGCCGTGGCGACGAACTCTCCCTTGCGCGCGAAATGACGGCCGCGGCTATCGGTGAACGACACGGCCACCGACTTGAAGGGCTGGCCCGCGAAGCGCTCCGAGAAATGCGCGCTCCAGCCGCTGCCGTCGAAGCCGCAGTTGGCGGGCTGCAGCTCCGCCACCGCCACGCCCTGCGCCTGCAGCCGCGGCGCCCAGGCACCATCGGAACCGAGCCGCGCCCAGCTCGCGCCGCCGAGCGCGAGCACCACCGCATCGGCCGAGGCCTCGACCTCGCCCGCGGGCGTGTCGAAGCGCAGCACGCCGGGCGAGACCGCGGCATCGCCGGTCCAGCGGTGCCGCATGTGGAACTGCACGCCGGCCTCGCGCAGCCGGTGCAGCCAGGCGCGCAGCAGCGGCGCGGCCTTCATGTCGGTGGGGAACACGCGGCCCGAGCTGCCGACGAAGGTCTCGATGCCCAGGCCCGCGGCCCATTCGCGCAGCTGCGCGGGACCGAAGGCCGCGAGCATCGGCTCGAGCTCGGCGCGGCGTTCGCCGAAGCGGCCCACGAAGGCCTCGAAGGGCTCGGAGTGCGTGAGGTTGAGCCCGCCGCGCCCCGCGAGCAGGAACTTGCGCCCCACCGAGGGCATGGCGTCGTAGAGGTGCACCTTCGCACCGGCCGCGGAGAGGATTTCCGCCGCCATCAGGCCGGCGGGGCCGCCGCCGATCACGGCGACGGTGGGAGAAGAAGTCATTCGAGGTTCACCAGTTCGCCCTGCCCGGTCAGGAACGCGGCGCGTACCGTGGCACCGGGATGGGCCTGCTGCACGGCCGCGCGGTAGCGCTGCATCTGTGCGATGAGCGCGGCATCGCGCTCGGGCCTTGCGGCCGATTTGTAGTCGAGGATCCACCAGGTGCCGCTGGCGCGCTCGCGCACCAGCCGGTCGATGCGCAGCGTGTCGCCTTCGTGCACCAGCGTGACCTCGTTGCCGTGCCAGTCGATGGCCTCGAGGTCCCAGGCCCAGGCGCCCGCGCCGGCGCGGATGCGCGCGGCCAGCGCCGCGGCGCCGCGCGCCTGCTGCGCGTCGAGCAGGAACTCCTGCGCCGCCGCGCGCACATGGGCCGCGGGCAAGGGCTCGCCGGGCACCGACCATTCGAGCAGGCGATGCATCGCCTGGCCGAAGGCCGCGGCGCGTGCGTCGAGCGTGGCCGCCTTTTCCTTGCGCGCGACGGGCACCGGCAGTGTCGCGGAAGCGAACACCGGCAGCTCGTGGATCGCGAAGACGGCCTGCGCCTGCGCTGCGACCGGCGCCACCAGCGGCTCGTCGGCAGCTACGGTCTCGCAGGCCTCGGCCAGCCGCGCCCACCAGCTGCCCTCGTTGGCGCGCGCGGGGCGCACCGACGACAGCACCAGCCGCGCGCGGGCGCGGGTGGTCGCGACATAGAGGCCGTTGAGCTCCTCGCGGTGGCGCGCGCGCTGCTCGTCGAGCAGCAGCGATGCCGCGCAGGCCGGCGGCGCCTTCTCGCTCGCGAGGAAGACGAAGCGCGTCGGCACGCGGTCGCCGCCCTTCCACTCGACCAGCACGCCCATGGTCTGGGCGCGCGGCGGCGGCGCGTCGCAGTCGAGCATCAGCACGGTGTCGGCCTCGAGGCCCTTGGCGCCGTGCACCGTCAGCAACTGCACCGCCTCGGGCGCGGCCACCGACGGGGCGCGCACGCCGCCGGCGCGCAGCGCGCGCACCAGCGCATAGGGCGTGACGAAACGCGCGCCGTCGATGTCGAGCGACGCGGCCAGGAGGCCGCGCAGGTTGGCGAGCGCGCCCTGGCGCAGCGCGGCGGGCACGGCCGCGCCGAACTTCGCGAGCACGTCGCCGTCGTGGAAGACCGCGTCGAGTGCATCGTGCGGCGGCAGCGTGGCCAACCAGCGCTGCCAGCGCTTGAGACGCGGCGCGGCCTCGGCCAGCGCGGCCGGCAGGTCCTCGCCGGCCTGCAGCAACCGGAACCAGCTCCAGCCCGGCAGCGCGCGCTGGCGCAGCGCCAGTTGCACCAGGTCGTCGTCGCCGATGCCGAACAGCGGCGACTTGAGCGCGCGCGCCAGCGAGAGGTCGTGCGCGGGCGAGACCAGCGCATCGATCAGCGCCACCATGTCCTGCACCTCGGGCGCGTCGTGCAGCTCGTTCTTCTCGGGCTGCTGCACCGGGATGTGGCGCTGGCGCAGCGCCTCCTGCATCGCGGCGAGCCGGCTGCGGCGGCGCGACAGCACCATGATCTGGCGCGGCGGCGTGCCGTCGGCGATCAGTTGCGCGATCCAGCGCGCGGCCTGCTCGCACTCCTTCTGCAGCAACTGCTCCTCGGGCAGCACGCGTGGCGTGACCAGGCTGTCGCGCCAGTGCAGCATGCCGTCGTCGGCCGGCGCCGCATCGGCCGCGGCCTCGGCGGCATCGCGCTCGATGGCCGGCAGCTTCAGCAGCGCGCCCTCGTCGCTGCGCTCGGTGGTGTGGGCACGGAAGCCGTCGAACTCGCCGGCCTCCTGCGCGGCCAGCATGGCCTGGTTGACCAGCCCCACGACGGCGCGCGCATTGCGGTGCGTGTGGTCGCAGTTGAGCAGCTCGCCGCCCAGGCCCTCGCGCACGAACTTCTTCGCGGCGATGAACACCTGCGGCTCGGCGCGGCGAAAGCGGTAGATGCTCTGCTTCGGATCGCCCACGACGAACACGCGCGGCGCGCTGCTGCCCGCGCCCACGTAGGCGCTGAGCCAGCCATAGAGCGCCTGCCACTGCAGCGGATTGGTGTCCTGGAACTCGTCGATCAGGAGGTGCGCGATGCGCGCATCGAGCCGCTCCTGCACCCAGCCCGAGAGCGCCGACTGGCCCAGCAGCAGTTGCGCCGCCTGCTCGACGTCGTTCATGTCGACCCAGCCGTGGGCGCGCTTGACGCCCGCGAAGGCGTCGATCAAAAGGCGCGTGAGCCGCGTCATGCGCTGCTGGTAAAGCCAGGCCGCATGCTGGGCCTGCGCGGCACACAGCAGCTGCAGTTCGGCCTCGGCCTCCTGCGCGGACGGGTACTTCTGCAGGTTCTTGTTGAGCCGGTCCTCGGTCGCGACGAAGAAGCTCTTGCGCAGCAGCGCGAGCGCCGAGGGCAACGCGGACTCGGCCGGCTCGCCGGTGCCGAAGATGTCGATGACGGCCTCGGCCGCTTTCTGCGGCGTCTTGTTGGTCTCGCGGCCGAGCGCGGCGGCACGGTCGAGCCAGCGCCGGCGCACGGCCTCGCCGCGCAGCGCGTCGGTCGGCGTGTCGAAGCCGGCCAGCGCCGGGTGCAGGTCGGCGAAATGCCGCACCGCCTCGGCCGGTTCGGCGAGCGAGAACTCCACGCGCCGCGTGAGCGCCTCGCCGAGCGCCTTGGCGGTCTGCGAGCGCCCGTAGGTGGCGACCACCGCGTAGTAGTCGGCCAGCGCATCGGGGTCGGCGGTCACGGCCTCGAAGAAGGGGCGCCAGGTGCGCGAGCGCGCCTCGGCATCGTCCTCGAGCAGCTCGTAGTTCGACGGCAGGCCGAGCTCGCGCAGCACCGCCAGCGGCGCATTGCGCAGCAGGCCCGCGAACCAGGCGTGGAAGGTGCGGAACTGCACCGGCCGGCCGCCCTCGAGCAGGTGCCGGTACAGGCCCTTCAGGCGCGGCGCGGCGGCCAGCGCCTCGGCCGGCGGCATGCCGCGCATCACGAGTTCCTTGACCAGTTCCTCGGGCTCGCGCTCGGCGAAGGCCTCGAGCCACTGGTCGAGCCGCTCGCGCATCTCGCCGGCGGCCTTCTTGGTGAAGGTGATGGCGAGGATCTCGTGCGGCTGGCAGGCGTTGGCGCCGTCGTCGAGCAGCGCGCGCACGATGCGCGACACCAGCATCCAGGTCTTGCCCGCGCCCGCGCAGGCCTCGACCGCCACCGAGCGCCGTGGATCGCAGGCGACGGTGTAGAAGGCCTCGCGCGGCACGCGCTGGCCGTTGTGTTCGTAGGCGGCGCCGTTCATGGCGAGCCCTCCTGCAGCACGGCGGCGCCGGCATCGTCGCTCCAGAAATCCTTGCGGCACAGGCCGCGCGCGGTGCAGTGCTCGCACACCGTGCCCTCGCCCAGCGGCGGCAGCGGCGTGCCTTCGGCGATGCGCCGGAAGTCATCGAGGATGCCGGCCACCAGCGCATCGCGCGCCTGCACCACCACCGGCTGCTCCACCGTCTGTGTGCCCGAGGACTTCTCGCCCACGTTGACGTAGGCCGCGCGCAGCGTGTCGTCGGCCACCAGCGCGGCATAGAACGCGAGCTGCGTGTCCTCGGTCGGCTCCTTCACGCGCTCCTTGGTCACGGCCGAGGACTCGGTCTTGTAGTCGATCACGAAGGGCTGGCCATCGGGCATGCGGTCGATGCGGTCGAGCCGGCCCACCAGCTGCAGCGCGCCCAGCGGCTGTTCCTTCCAGGGTTCGGACTCGACGAAGACCGCGCCCGCGGCCTCGTGGCCCGCGAGCCAGTCGAGGTAGCCGTCGCGCACCGCGGGCCAGGCCGCGGCGAAGGGCAGGAACTCGGCGTCCGACAGGCCGTATTCGCGCGTGGCACGCACGGCCGCGTCCTCGATGAAGCGCAGGCGCTCGCCGGCGTCGCGCGTGGGCGTCTGCCGCAGCGTCTCGTGGAAATGGCCGAGCACCGCATGCAGCCAGTTGCCGAAGTCGCGCTTGTCGACCTCGGCATCGAGCTCGTCGGCGCTGCGCAGGCCGAGCTGGCGCAGCGCGAAGAAGCGGTAGGGGCAGCGGCGCAGGTCTTCGTAAACGCTGGTCGACACGTTGCGCAGCGGCAGCAGCGCGCCCGAGGGCATCGGATAGAGAGTGGGACGCACGGGCACCTCGCGCCGCGTGCGCGGATCGTCGGTGAAGGCGAGCGCATGGTCGAGCTCGAGGCCCTGCACCAGCGGGCTGGGCCGCACGGGCTCGCCGCTGGCATCGGCACCGCGCCACAGCAGTTCGCACCAGGGATTGCACAGGGCCGCGTTCCAGGCCGCGCGCTGCGCCGCCTCGAGCGCCTCGCGCGAAGGCAGGCCGAGCTCGAGCCGCTGCGCGGCACTCCAGTTGCCGGGTGGCTCGGGCGATGCGGGCAGGCGGCGGTCGTCGCAGCCCGGGACCACGATCGCGCCGAAGGCCCGGCCCAGCAGCTGGTGCAAGGGCAGCACGATCACCTGCGGTATCTCGCCGTTGACGGGCGGCACGAAGCTCGCGTCCTCGAGCACGTCGCGCACCCAGGCCGTGAATTCGGAGAGCGTGTGGCGCCCGCCCGGGAAAGCCTCGTCGTCGCCATGCGCGCCAGCGTCGAGCCACAGTGCCGAGATCACCTTGCCGCCCGCGAGGTCGGCCTCGAGCGGCTCCCACTGGCCGGCCGCCTCGAGCAGCGCGCGCAAGGCGACCAGCCACTCGGCGAGCGGACGCGCACGCGCCATCGGCGCGCGGCGGGCCTCGATCTCGTTCGTGAAGGGCATCAGCGCGACGTCCTGCGGCTTCTCGCTGCGCGCGGCCTGCGCGCACCAGGCCGACCAGTCGCGCACGCCTTCGCGCCGCAATCTCGACTCGAGTCCCTGCACCGCGAGCGCATCGCCGTCGTTGCCGCTCTTGAGCCAGTCGAGCACCTGGTCGCTGCCGGCGTCGTGCGCGCAGGCGCGCAGCGCGCTCATCAGCATGGCGGCCGCGCGCGTGGTCGAGAGCTTCCAGCCGGTCTCGTCCTGCGCCGTGACGCCCTGCCCCTTGAGCCGCGCGCCGATGCGGCGCGTGAGCGCGCGGTCGGTGGCGACCAGCGCGACCGGGCTGCGGCCCTCGGCCAGGTGGCGCAGCGCGCAGGCCGCGGCGAGTTCGGCCTCGTCCTCGGGATCGATCGCGACATGGGCCGCGGACTGCCCGCGCGGCGCGATGGCGGGCACCAGCGACAGGCGCACGGCGCGCTCGCCCCACAGGCCGCACAGGGTCTGCGTCAAGGGATCGGTCTGGAAGCCCTCGAGCACGATCAGCACGTCGATCTGCGCGCGCGCGGGCTCGCGCAGCAGCACGTCGGTGGCATAGCTCGCGTTCGCGGCCCAGGCGACCGCGATGCGGATCAGCGCGCTCTCGATGCGGAACCACTCCGATTCGCTGCCCGCATCGGCCACGCTGGCGGCGCGCTCGGCCCAGGCGCTGCCGCGTTCTTCGGGCGCGACCGCGGCCGCGAGCGGCGCGAGCTGGTAGGCCAGCTCGACCACGCGGCCCGCGAGCGCGAAGCGTTCGGCGCCGAAGCCGGTCTGCGAGAGCAGGCCCTGCGCGGTCACGAGGTCGCGCGCCATGTCGAAGGCGATGTCGTAGCCCGAAGGAACGAAGCCACCCGCGCTGCGCGCCCAGTTGCGCGTGGTCTCGAAGCGCGGTACGAAGCCCGGCGAGCCGCAGCGCGCCCACATGGCCTGCGCCACGCCCATGAGCTGCGCGTAGGGCACCAGCACCATCGTGCGCGCCGCATGCGCCTGGCGTTCGGCGAGCACGCGCACGATGCGCGCGACCACGCCATCGGCAGGGTCGCACCATAGGGCCTGGACGGGATGGCCTTCGTTCATGTTCTGTCGCGGGGGATTCGGTGGCGGGGGCGGGTCGCGGCGAGGGCTCTGGCTATCGGCGCCATAGCCTTCGTGCATGCCACGTCACCCCTTGGTTTCTGTCACAATGACCCGCACTGTAGCTGCACCGAAACTCCCCGCGCACAAGGACTCCATCATGGCCAGCGAGCTGATCAAACACATCTCCGATTCCTCCTTCGAAGCCGACGTGCTCAAGTCCAGCCAGCCCGTGCTGGTCGACTACTGGGCCGAATGGTGCGGCCCCTGCAAGATGATCGCCCCGATCCTCGACGAAGTGTCGAGCGCCTACGAAGGCAAGCTGCAGATCGCCAAGCTCAACGTCGACGAGAACCGCGACATCCCCGCCAAGTTCGGCATTCGCGGCATCCCCACGCTGATGCTGTTCAAGGACGGCCAGCTCGCCGCCACCAAGGTCGGTGCCATGAGCAAAGCCCAGCTCACCGCCTTCATCGACCAGCAACTCGCCTGAGTGCTTTCTAACCGGCCAGCGCGCAACGCGTTGGCCGGCGCGTTTTTCCTGTCATAATCACCAGCAGATCGCCGGCCCTTTCAGGTAGCCGGTTCGAGTTCCCCGGTCAGTGAGGCAGTTCTCGTCTCACATCGAACCACCCCCCTGTTCTCCGTTTCCCCTCGATTGCCCCCGCAAGGGGTCGTTCCATGCACTTAAACGAACTCAAGGCACTCCACGTGTCTGAAGTCCTCAAGCAGGCCGAAGCCCTTGAGATCGAAAACGTCGGCCGCATGCGCAAGCAGGAGCTGATGTTCGCGATCATCAAGAAGCGCGCGAAGGCCGGCGAACAGGTCTTCGCCGACGGTGTGCTCGAAATCCTGCCCGACGGCTTCGGCTTCCTGCGCAGCCCGGACACCAGCTTCACCGCCAGCACCGACGACATCTACATCAGCCCGAGCCAGGTGCGCCGCTTCAACCTGCACACCGGCGACATGATCGAGGGCGAGGTGCGCATTCCGAAGGACGGCGAACGCTACTTCGCGCTGACCAAGCTCGACGCCGTCAACGGCGGACCGCCCGAGCAGAACAAGCACAAGGTGATGTTCGAGAACCTGACGCCGCTGTTCCCCAAGGAGCAGATGCGCCTCGAGCGCGACGGCATCAAGGGCGAAGAGAACATCACCGGCCGCGTGATCGACATCATCGCGCCCATCGGCAAGGGCCAGCGCGCCCTGCTCGTGGCACCGCCCAAGAGCGGCAAGACGGTGATGATGCAGCACATCGCGCACGCGATCAGCGCCAACTACCCCGAGGTCCACATGATGGTGCTGCTCGTCGACGAGCGCCCCGAAGAAGTGACCGAGATGCAGCGCACGGTGAAGGGCGAGGTCATCGCCTCCACCTTCGACGAGCCCGCCGCGCGCCATGTGCACGTGGCCGAGATGGTGATCGAGCGCGCCAAGCGCCTGGTCGAGCTCAAGAAGGACGTGGTGATCCTGCTCGACTCGATCACCCGCCTCGCACGCGCCTACAACAACGTCGTGCCCTCGTCGGGCAAGGTGCTGACCGGCGGTGTCGATGCCAACGCACTGCAGCGTCCCAAGCGCTTCCTGGGTGCCGCTCGCAACGTCGAGGAAGGTGGCTCGCTGACCATCATCGGCACCGCGCTGATCGACACCGGCAGCCGCATGGACGAAGTGATCTTCGAAGAGTTCAAGGGCACCGGCAACTCCGAAATCCACCTCGACCGCCGCCTCTACGAGAAGCGCGTGTTCCCCTCGATCCAGCTCAACCGCAGCGGCACGCGCCGCGAAGAGCTGCTGCTCGCGCCCGAGATCCTGCAGAAGACCCGCATCCTGCGCCAGCTCATGTACAACATGGACGAGATCGAGTCGATGGAGCTGATGCTCAAGAACATGAAGGCGACGAAAACGAATGTCGAGTTCTTCGACATGATGCGTCGCGGGGGTTGAGCCGGTCTTCGACCGAAGCTCGCCTCCCAAAAAGCGCGCTGCATCTTGCGATGCAGCGCGCTTTTTTCATGGGCGCGCGACGGGCAGCGCGCGGCCTTCCTCGGCGCTGCGCCGGCCGAGATCGAGCAGTTCCATCAGCGCCACCGCCTGCTCGGGCGGCACCGGATTCGGCCGCTGGCCGAGGATCGCATCGCGCACGGCCGCGTAGTACGCGACGTAGTCGCCCGCGCGCGTGGGCCAGGCGCGCTTCGCCACCGTGCCGTCGGCAGCAGGCAGCACGAGCTCGCCATCGAGCGGATCGACGCCCCACCCCGTCCTCGGCGGCCGCTGGCCGGCGCGCAGCGCGTCCTCCTGCGGATCGACGCCGTGCTTGACGTAGCTGCCGCGCGTGCCGTGCACGAGATAGCGCGGCGCGGCATGGGCCGCGAGCGTGGTCGAGTGCAGCACCACGCGCAGCGGCGCATGCGGCCCCGACTCGTAGCGCAGCACCGCATGGAAGTAGTCCTCGACCTGGGCGCCATCGCGCAGCACGGCGGTGTCGAGCTGCAGGGTGTCGGGCATGCCGAACAGCTGCACCGCCTGGTCGACCAGGTGCGCGCCCAGGTCGACCCAGATGCCCGCGCCCGGCACCTTCTGCTCGCGCCAGCGCTCGCGCACCTCGGGCCGGTAGCGGTCGAAATGCGATTCGACATAGACCGGGCGGCCCAGCTCGCCGCTGGCCAGCAGTTCCTTCAGGGTCAGGAAATCGGCGTCGAAGCGGCGGTTCTGGTAGACCGCGAGCACCAGTTTGTTGCGCTCGGACAACGCCTGGAGTTCGCGCGCCTCGGCGGCGTCGAGCGTGAAGGGCTTGTCGACCACCACGTGCTTGCCGGCCAGCAGCGCCGCCTTCGCGACCGGATGATGCTGGGCGTTCGGCGTGGCGACCACGACGAGGTCGATGTCCTGCCGCGCGACCAGCGCCGCCGTGTCGGGCACCACGGCCACGCCGGGCCAGTCGGCATGCACCTTGTGCGGCTGGGAACTGGCCACGGCCGCCAGTTCGAGGCCGGGCACGGCCGACAGCACGGGGGCATGGAAGGTCTGGCCGGCAAAGCCGTAGCCGACAAGGCCGGCGCGCAGGGTTGGGGAGGTCATGGGAGGGCTGGTTTCGCTGGGGGACGGGCCGAACTGGCCGCCATCGGCCCAGTATGCGATAATCGGCGGCTTCGCGAAAAGTGCGGCCGGCGTCCTGCCCGCCAGTGGCTCTCGCATCGACCCCCCAAGGAAACACCATGGCAAAAGAAGGCATCCACCCGAATTACCGCGATGTCCTGTTCGTCGACATGTCGAACGGCTTCAAGTTCGTGACCCGTTCCTGCGTGAACACGAAGGAAACCGCCAAGGCGGACGACGGCCGCGAGCTGCCCCTGTTCAAGCTGGACACCACCAGCGAATCGCACCCGTTCTACACCGGCACCCAGAAGTCGGTCGACAACATGGGCGGTCGCGTCGAGAAGTTCCGCAACCGCTTCGGCAAGACGACCGGCGCCGCTGCCTCCAAGTAAGGCACGCACCCAGGCTCAGGCCTGGCGTCGAGGGCAGCCCGGTTTACCGCGCTGCCCTTTTTGTTTCCCCCACCCGCCGTCGCCCATCGCCCTTTGAACCAGCCCACGCCCGCGATCGTTGCCCAGAATGCCGTGCGCCGGCTGCCGCGCATCGCGCTGCTGCTGCTGTGCGCCGCCTACCTGCTGCCGGGGCTGGTCGGCCGGGGACCCTGGAAGAGCGCCGACATCACGGCCTTCGGCTACATGGCCGAGCTGGCGCGCAGCACCGAGGGCCTGGCGCGCTGGTTCGATCCTCGCCTGCTGGGCATCGCGCCCGAAACGCCCGCGCTGGTGCCGTACTGGATCGGCGCGCTGGCGATCAAGATCGCACCCGCCTGGCTGCATCCCGACTTCGCGGTGCGCATCGTGTTCGCGCTGCTGCTCTGGGGCACCTTCACCGCGACCTGGTACGCGGTCTACTACCTGGCCCGCACCGCGCGTGCCCAGCCCGTGGCCTTCGCCTTCGGCGGCGAGGCGCGGCCGACCGACTACGCGCGCGCCATGGCCGACGGCGCCCTGCTCGCGCTGATCGCCTGCCTGGGCCTGGCCCAGCTCGGCCATGAAACCACGCCCGCGCTGGCGCAGCTCTACTTCGCCTCGCACCTGTTCTACGGCGTGGCGGCCCTGCCCTACCGGCGCGCCGGGCCGGTCATCGCACTGGTGGTCGGCACGCTGGGCATGACGCTCAGCGGTGGCCCGACCGTCGGCCTGGCGCTGGCCACGGGCAGCGTGCTGTTCATCGCCTACGAGCGCCGCCGCATGCGGCGCGCCGCCGAGCCCGCGAGCACCGGCTGGTCGGGCATGGGCGAGGACGAAGGCCCGGGCTACACGCGCGGCGCGCTGCTCACCATGGCCGGCGTGACGCTGCTGGCCGCGGCGCTCGCGATCGGCCTCGGCCTGCTGCAATGGAAGATCGACCTGCCCGGCGCTCATCCAGGCACCTCGATCATGGGCGACATCCGCAGCCAGGCCCGGCTGCTGCTGTGGTTCACCTGGCCGGCCTGGCCGCTGGCGCTGTGGACGCTGTGGCGCTGGCGCCGGCAACTCGCGGCGCGCCACGTGGCGCTGCCGTTCTGGTTCGCGCTGGTGCCGCTGGCCGCCACCTGGACCACCGACTACTCCGACCGCTCGCTGATGCTGGCGCTGCCCGCGATGGCCACGCTCGCGGCCTTCGCGCTGCCGACCTTCCGGCGCAGCGTGGCGGCGCTGGTCGACTGGTTCACCCTGCTCTTCTTCAGCGGCCTCGCGCTGCTGGGCTGGATCTACTGGATCGCGATGCAGACCGGCTACCCGCCCAAGCCCGCGGCCAGCGTGGCACGGCTGGTGCCGGGTTTCGTGCCCGAGTTCTCGCCCATCGCCTTCGTGCTCGCGCTCGCCGCCACCATCGCCTGGTGCTGGCTGGTGCGCTGGCGCACCGGGCGCCACCGCGCGGCGCTCTGGAAGACGCTGGTGCTGCCGGCCGGCGGCACCGCGCTGTGCTGGATGCTGCTGATGACGCTGTGGCTGCCGCCGATCGACTACGCGCGCAGCTATGCGCCGCAGGTGCGCGCCGTGACCGAGCGCGTGGGCCATCCCAAGTGCGTGGCAGAGCTCGCGCTCAGCCGTGCCCACATCGCGGCGCTGCAGTACCACGGCCGCTTCGACCTGCAGCCGCTGCTGCTGGGCACCGACTGCCCGTGGCTGCTGGTGGGCCCCGAGACCATCGAGCGGCTGCACACCATCATCTCGCTCGACCAATGGCGCTTCGCGGGGACCCTGCGCCGCCCCAGCAGTCCCTCCGACGACCTGCTGCTGTACGAGAAGATCGCGCCGCGGTGAGGGGCGAACGCGGTCTGATCGCCCGCCACGCGGGCACGGTGCTGGTCGGCCAGCTCGCCGTGATGGCCTTCGGCGTGACCGACACCATCGTGGCCGGCCGCTATTCCGAGGACGCGCTGGCGGCCCTCTCGGTCGGCGCCGCCATCTTCGTCAGCGTCTACGTCTCGCTGATGGGCGTGCTGCAGGCCCTGCTGCCGGTCTGGGCGGAGCTGCACGGCGGCGGCCGCGGCGCCGAGGTGGGCCGCTCGGTGCGGCAGTCGCTCTACCTCGCGGGGCTGGCGATCGTGGTGGGCATGGCGCTGCTGCTGCTGCCGGGGCCGGCGCTGCAATGGACGCAAGTGCCGCCCGCGATGCGCGGCGAGGTCGAGGCCTACCTCGCGGTGCTGGCCTTCGGGCTCGCGCCCGCGCTGCTGTTCCGCCTGTTCAGCACCCTGAGCCAGGGCCTGGGCAAACCACAGCTCGTGACCTGGCTGCAGCTCGCCTCGCTGGCGATCAAGCTGCCGCTGTCGGTCTGGTTCACCTTCGGCGGCGCGGGGCTGCCGGCGATGGGCCTGGTCGGCTGCGGCTGGGCCACGCTGGCCGTCAACTGGACGATGCTCGGCTGCGCCGTGTGGCTGCTGCGCGCCAGCCCGTTCTACCGCGGCTACCGGCTCTGGCAGCCGATCGAGAAGCCCGACTGGGCGCAGATCGGCCAGTTCGCGCGCCTGGGCGTGCCGGCCGGCCTCGCGGTGCTGGTGGAGGTCACTTCGTTCACGCTGATGGCGCTGTTCATCGCGCGCCTGGGCACCACCGCGGCCGCGGCGCACCAGATCGCCGCCAACCTGCTGGCCGTGGCCTACATGGTGCCGCTGTCGCTCGCGATCGCGACCAGCGCGCGCGTGAGCTTCTGGCTCGGCGCCGGCGATCCGGCGCTGGCGCGGCGCGCCTGCCGCACCGGCTTCGAGCTGACGGTGCTGTGCGCGCTGCTGTTCGCGCTCGCCATGGGAGGGCTGCGCTTCCAGCTCGCGGCCGTGTATTCGGACAAGCCGGCCGTGATCGCGCTCGCGGGCGCGCTGCTGCTGGTGGTCGCGCTCTACCACTTCGCCGACGCGCTGCAGACCCTGTGCGTGTTCGTGCTGCGCTGCTACCGGGTCACGCTCGCGCCGCTGGCGATCTACTGCACGCTGCTGTGGGCCGTGGGCCTGGGCGGCAGCTACCTGCTGGCCTACCGCGGGCTTGGCCCCTGGCCGGCCATGCAGTCGCCGCTGGCGTTCTGGATCATGGGCGCCGCCGCGCTGACGGTCACGGCCCTGCTGTTCGGCGCGCTGCTGCGCTGGACCATGGCGCACCGCGTGCGCGGCTGACCGGCTGACCGGTGAAAGCGCCGTGGCCGTTCAGGCCGGCTGCCGCGCCATCACCCGCGCCTCGCGCACGCGCGTGGCCGGGAACACCAGCGCGAAGCGCGAGCCCTTGCCCACCGTGCTCTCGATGCGCAGCTCGGCGCCATGGCGCTGGGCGATGTGCTTGACGATCGCCAGCCCGAGCCCGGTGCCGCCGGTCTCGCGCGAACGGCTGCGGTCGATGCGGTAGAAGCGCTCGGTCAGGCGCGGGATGTGCTCGGCCGCGATGCCCGGGCCGGTGTCCTTCACCGCGTACTCGCCGCGACCGTCGGGCAACAGGCGCCAGCTCACCGCCACCTCGCCGCCACCAGGCGTGTAGCGGATCGCGTTGCTCAGCAGGTTCGACATCGCGCTCTGCAGCTCGGTGGCCGCGCCCGACACCTCGGAATCGGCATCGATGGCAAACGACAGCTTGTGGCCCAACTGCGGCGAGAGCCGCCCCGACAGGCCGCGGCCTTCGTCCTCGCACTGCGCGAGCAAGGCGCGGATGCGCGTCCACTGCGTGCCGCCGGGGGCGGCGCTGCCCTCGAGGCGCGACAGGGTCAGCAGGTCGTTGACCAGCGTCTCCATGCGGTGCGACTGCTGGCCCATCAGGCCGAGGTAGCGCGCGCGCTCGTCGGCATCGAGCGGCAGGTTCTGCAGCGTCTCGACGAAGCCCGCGAGCACCGTGAGCGGCGTACGGATCTCGTGCGAGACGTTGGCCACGAAGTCGCGCCGCATCGCCTCGGCCTGCTCGAGCGCGGTGATGTCGCGCGTGAGCAGCATGCGGCGGTTGCCCGCGTAGGGATGCACCTGCACCGACAGCCGCACCGGGTGGCTGCGCTGCGTGCCCAGGCCATGGCCGTCGATGACGACGTCGCGGCTGTAGTTCCACGATGCCAGGTAGGCCACGAAGGCCGGGTCGCGCACGAGGTTGGCCAGGTGCTGCAGCAGGTCGCGCTCGGCATCGATGCCGAACTGCGCCGCCGCGGTCTGGTTGCACCACTCGATGCGGCCTTGCTCGTCGAGCAGCACCACGCCGTTGGGCGAGGCCTGGATCGCGGCGAGGAATTCCTGCAGCCGGTCGTCGGCCTGGCGGATCTGCTGCTCGCGGTCGCGCAGCAGCTTGCGGATGCGTTCGGCCAGCTCGCCCCACATGCCGACGCCGCGGCTGGGCAGGCCCACCGCGTCGTTGCGCAGGATCAGCAGCAGCCGCTTGGCGCGCCAGGCATCGAAGCCCAGCCAGACCACCGCGCCGACCCAGGCGCCGAGCCAGCCGAGCTTCCAGCCGAAAAAGGCTGTAACGCCCACTCCGCCTAGGAGAGACGCTATTAAAAAAGTAGCAATGCGAAACGGCATGGCGGGCGATTATCCGCGCCCGCGGGCGGAGACGCTCACGGCGGTCAAACGGTGGCTTGGGCCGTCAGGCGGTAGCCGGCACCGCGCACCGTCTCGACCATCGGCGAGGCCGCGCCCAGCGATTCGCGCAGGCGCTTGACGTGCACGTCGACCGTGCGCTCCTCGATGTAGACGTGGTCGCCCCACACCTTGTCGAGCAGCTGGGCCCGGCTGTGGACGCGCTCGGCGTGCTGCATCAGGTAGGCCAGCAGCTTGAACTCGGTCGGGCCGACCTTCAGCGCATTGCCCTGCCAGGTCACGCGGTGGGTGGCGGTGTCGAGCGCCAGCTCGCCGATCTCGACGCGCTCGGTCACCACCTCGGGCGCGCGGCGGCGCAGCACGGCGCGGATGCGCGCGAGCATTTCCTGGGTGGAGAAAGGCTTGGTAATGTAGTCGTCGGCGCCCGCGTCGAGGCCGGCCACCTTGTCGGGCTCGTCGCCGCGCGCGGTCAGCATCAGGATCGGGACGGCCTTGGTACGGGGGTCCTTGCGCCATTGGCGCGCGAGCTGCAGGCCGCTCTGGCCCGGCAGCATCCAGTCGAGCAGGATCAGGTCCGGCAGGAAGGCATCGATCTCGCGCTGGGCCGCCGCGCCATCCTCCGACCAGATCGGCTCGAAGCCGTTGTGGCGGAGGTTGACGGCGATCAGCTCGGCGATCGAGGACTCGTCTTCGACGATCAGGACTCGGGGTTTTTTCATGCTTTCTTGGGAGTCTTGCCGCAGTCGTACTGGTGTCGTTACTGCAGCGCCGACTCGATTTCCTGCATCGAAGTGTGCCGCACATCGGCACCCTTGACGATGTAGATGATGAACTCGGCGATGTTCTTGGCGTGGTCGCCGATACGCTCGATGGCCTTGGCCAGGAACAGCAGGTCGAGGCTGGCGGAGATGGTGCGCGGGTCTTCCATCATGTAGGTGACCAGCTTGCGCACGAAGCCGTCGAACTCCTTGTCGATCAGGTCGTCGTCCTTGAGGATCGACAGCGCCGCGGCGGTATCGAGACGCGCGAAGGCGTCGAGCGCGGTGCGCAGCAGGTTCGAGGCCAGGTCGGCCGCGATGCGCAGCTCGGTGGTCGGCAGCACGCGCGAGGCGCCGCTCTCGATGATCGACTTGACCATGCGCGCGATCTTGTTGGCCTCGTCGCCCACGCGCTCGAGGTTGGCGGTGGTCTTGGAGATCGCGATCAGCAGGCGCAGGTCGCGCGCGGTCGGCTGGCGGCGCGCGATGATCGACGACAGCTCGCGGTCGATCTCGATCTCCATCGCGTTCACGCGGTGCTCGGTTTCCATCACGCGGTCGGCCGCGTCCGAATCGAACTGCAGCAGCGCGTAGATCGCCTGGTGGATCTGCGACTCGACCATGCCGCCGAGTTCCATCACGCGCGACGAGACGCCGTTGAGTTCGCTGTCGAACTGGCTGGAGAGGTGTTTTTCAGTCATGGTGTCGTCCTCTTTGCGTTGTTGCATCAGCCGAAGCGGCCGGTGATGTAGTCCTCGGTCTCCTTGCGCTGCGGCTTGAAGAACATCTGCTCGGTGGCGCCGAACTCGATCAGGTCGCCCAGGTACATGTAGGCGGTGTAGTCGCTGCAACGCGCGGCCTGCTGCATGTTGTGGGTCACGATGACCACCGTGTATTCGTTCTTCAGCTCGGCGATCAGTTCCTCGATCTTGGCGGTCGAGATCGGGTCCAGGGCCGAGCAGGGTTCGTCGAGCAGCAGCACTTCGGGCTTGATCGCGATGCCGCGCGCGATGCACAGGCGCTGCTGCTGGCCGCCGGAGAGGCCCGAGCCGCTTTGCTGCAGCTTGTCGCGCACCTCGGTCCACAGGGCCGCCTTCTTCAGCGCCCATTCGACGCGGTCGTCCATCTCGCTGGCCGAGAGGTTCTCGAACAGCTTCACGCCGAAGGCGATGTTGTCGTAGATCGACATCGGGAACGGCGTCGGCTTCTGGAACACCATGCCGACCTTGGCGCGGATCAGCGCCACGTCCTGCTTGCTGGTCAGCAGGTTCTCGCCGTCGAGCTCGATGGCGCCCTCGGCGCGCTGCTCGGGATAGAGCTCGAACATGCGGTTGAAGGTGCGCAGCAGCGTCGACTTGCCGCAGCCCGAGGGGCCGATGAAGGCCGTGACCTTGTTCTCGGGGATCTCGAGGTTGATGCCCTTGAGCGCGTGGAACTTGCCGTAGTAGAAGTTCAGGTTCTTGACCGAGATCTTCGCGGGCGATGCGACGGTGGGAGCGGTGATGGGTGCCATGTTGCGTTTCTCTTGTTCGTTCTGTGCGGGTTGCGGTGGAAGCCGTCCCGGCTTCAGTGCTTGGTGCGCGTCAGGACCCGCGCCAGGATGTTGAGGGCGAGCACCGCGATGGTGATCAGGAACACGCCGGCCCAGGCCAGCTGCTGCCAGTTCTCGTACGGGCTCATCGCGAACTTGAAGATGGTCACCGGCAGGCTGGCCATCGGCTGGGTCACGTCGGCGGTCCAGAACTGGTTGTTGAGCGCGGTGAACAGCAGCGGCGCGGTCTCGCCGGCGATGCGGGCCACGGCCAGCAGCACGCCGGTCACGACGCCGGCACGCGCGGCGCGCAGCGTGATGCTCAGGATCACCTTCCACTTCGGCGTGCCGAGGGCGTAGGCGGCTTCGCGCAGTCCCGGCGGCACCAGCTGCAGCATGTTCTCGGTGGTGCGGATCACGACCGGGATCACGATCAGCGCGAGCGACAGCGCGCCGGCCAGGCCCGAGAACTGCTTGAAGTAGGCCACGACCACCGCGTAGACGAACAGGCCGATCACGATCGACGGCGCCGACAGCAGGATGTCGTTGACGAAGCGCGTGACCGAGGACAGCATGCCCTTCGGGTTGTACTCGGCCAGGTAGATGCCGGCCATGATGCCGATCGGCGTGCCGACGAAGGTCGCCAGCAGCACCATCACGAAGGAGCCGAAGATGGCGTTCAGGATGCCGCCCGCTTCGTTCGGCGGCGGGGTCATCTCGGTGAAGGCCGCGATCGACAGGCCGCCGATACCGAGGCGCAGGGTTTCCCAGAGGATCCAGACGAGCCAGAACACGCCGAACACCATCGCGGCGAGCGACAGCGTGAGGGCGATCTTGTTGACGCGGTTGCGCGAGGCGAACCGGGCCTGGCGGGTTTCGGCCAGGGTCTTGGCGTTGATGAGGGATTGGCTTGTGCTCACGACTTCTTTCCTTCGCTCTTCTTCATTTGCGCCAGCAGCACCTTCGACAGCGACAGCACGACGAAGGTGATGAAGAACAGCACGAGGCCCAGGTACATCAGCGCGGCCTGGTGCAGGCCGGCGCCGGCTTCGGCGAACTCGTTGGCGAGCGCCGAGGTGATGCTGTTGGCCGCCTCGAACACCGAGA
The DNA here is from genome assembly GCF_057809595.1 of Variovorax sp. FG153. Classification (NCBI taxonomy): domain Bacteria; kingdom Pseudomonadati; phylum Pseudomonadota; class Betaproteobacteria; order Burkholderiales; family Comamonadaceae; genus Variovorax; species Variovorax sp. FG153. The sequence goes on along the minus strand of NZ_JBMDKG010000021.1, from coordinate 3,108 downwards.
GCGAGTTCAGCTGGTTCATGTTGCCGATCACGAAGGTGACGGCCATGGTCTCGCCGAGCGCACGGCCCAGGCCGAGCATGATGCCGCCGACGACGCCGGCCTTGGTGTAGGGCAGCACGACCTTGGAGACGACCTCCCAGGTGGTGGAACCGAGGCCGTAGGCCGATTCCTTGAGCAGCGGAGGCGTGACCTCGAACACGTCGCGCATCACCGAGGCGATGAACGGGATGATCATGATCGCGAGGATGATGCCGGCCGACAGAATGCCGATGCCCACGGGGGGACCGGACACCAGCGCGCCGAGGTAGGGCACGCCGGCCAGCAGCTTCTGCAGCGGTTGCTGGACCCAGGTCGACAGGATCGGGCCGAACACCAGCAGGCCCCACATGCCGTAGACGATCGAGGGCACGGCGGCCAGCAGTTCGATGGCGGTACCCAGCGGGCGCTTGAGCCAGCCGGGCGAAAGTTCGGTGAGGAAGAGCGCGATGCCGAAGCTCACGGGCACCGCGATCACCAGGGCGATGGCCGAGGTGGCCAGCGTGCCGTAGATCATCACGAGGCCGCCGTATTCGTTCTGGACCGGGTCCCACACGCTGCTCGTGAGGAAGCCGAGGCCGTACTTGGTGATGGCGGGCCAGGCGCCGGCGATCAGCGACAGCAGGATGCCGATCAGCATCGCGAGCGTCAGCAGCGCGGCGCCCTTGGCGGCCCAGCCGAACAGGCGATCGACCATGGGGCCGGAGCGCGACGCCTTCATCGGCGGCGGTGCGGTGGTACGGCCCTGCTCGGCGGAAAGGTCGAGCGTGGTGGCAGCGGCGGGGAAAGTGGATGACACAGGTCGCTCCGGCAATGACGAAAGCGGCGCGCCATCGAGCGGATTGCTGCTCATGGCGCGCCGTGTTTTCTTTTTCTGATCAGGGAGAAGAAGGCTTACTTGAAGGCGACGGGCTTGCCCGATGCGTCCTTGACTTCACCCCATGCCTTGGCGATCGTGGCCTTCACGGCGTCGGGCATCGGCACGTAGTCCAGTTCGTCGGCCGTCTTGTCGCCGCTCTTGTAGGCCCAGTCGAAGAACTTCAGCACGGTGGTGGCGTTGGCCGGCTTGTCCTGCGTCTTGTGCAGCAGGATGAAGGTGGCGCCGGTGATCGGCCATGCACCCTTGTCCGACTGGTTCGTCAGCACTTGATAGAAGCTCTTGTTCCAGTCGGCACCGGCGGCGGCGGCCTTGAAGGCGGTGTCGTCGGGCGAGACGAAGTTACCAGCGGCGTTCTGCATCTGGGCGTAGGTCATCTTGTTCTGCTTGACGTACGCGTACTCCACGTAGCCGATCGAGTTCGGCAGGCGGCCCACGAAGGCGGCGACGCCTTCATTGCCCTTGCCGCCCGCGCCGGTGGGCCAGTTCACGGCCGTGCCTTCGCCGACCTTGCTCTTCCACTCGGCGTTGACCTTCGACAGGTAGTTGGTGAACAGGAAGCTGGTGCCCGAACCGTCGGCGCGGCGAACCGGGGCGATGGCAGCGTCGGGCAGGTTCAGCGAACCGTTCAGGGCCTTGATCGCGGGGTCGTTCCACTTCGTGATCTTGCCGAGGTAGATGTCGCCCAGCACCTGGCCGCTGAGCTTGAGTTCGCCGGGCTTGATGCCCTGGATGTTCACGACCGGGATCACGCCGCCGATGACGGTGGGGAACTGCATCAGGCCCTTGGCCTGGAGTTCGTCGTCCTTCAGGGGAGCGTCCGACGCGCCGAAGTCGACGGTCTTGGCTTCGATCTGCTTCAGGCCGGCACCCGAACCGACCGACTGGTAGTTGATCTTGACGCCGGTGGCCTTGTTGAAGTCCGAAGCCCACTTGGCATACAGCGGGGCCGGGAAGCTGGCACCGGCACCGGTCACGTCCTGGGCGAACGCGGGGAGAGCGAAAACCGCGGCGACGAGGCCGGCGGTTGCAAATTTGAACGTCGTTTGCATGAAGCTTCCTTTAGAAGTAAGAAGTAGTCCCCTTTCGGGCTTGCGACGGACTCTAGAAAGCTTGTGTGACATCGATGTGACACCCTCCTGTCGAGGGAAAATGGCGTCGTGGAGCCCTCCGGCTCTGTGACGCTGTCACACAACCGTCATGCACCCGATCTAGCCTCTAGCCCTCGCTGCGGCGTCGGTCGGGAAGGTGGCGTTACCCTTCCAGGACCTTCGAACCAGGCCCCCGCCTTCTCTACTCCAACATGCAAAATGGCACCCGCCTCGCAGCGGTCGATCTAGGCTCCAACAGCTTCCGGCTCGAAATCGGTCAAGTCGATCACGGTCAGATCCACCGCACCGAATACCTGAAAGAGACCGTGCGCCAGGGCAACGGCCTGGACAGCGCGCGCAACCTCACGCCCGAAGCCATGCAGCGCGGCTGGGACGCCCTCGCCCGCTTCGGCGAGCGACTGGCCGGCTTCAAGCGTTCGCAGGTGCGGGCCGTCGCCACCCAGACGCTGCGCGAGGCGCGCAACCGCGAGGAATTCCTGCTGCGCGCGCGCACCATCCTGGGTTTCGGCATCGACGTGATCCCGGGGCGCGAGGAAGCCCGCCTGATCTACCAGGGCGTGGCGCACATGCTGCCCCACAACGACGCGTCGGACCGCGAGCGCCGGCTGGTGATCGACATCGGCGGGCGCTCCACCGAAATGATCATCGGCCGCGCCCTCGAGGCCGAGCTGATGGAGTCGTACCGCGTCGGCAGCGTCGCCTGGTCGATGAAGCACTTCCCCGAGGGCCAGTTCACCGCCGCCGCCTTCCGCGCCGCCGAGGTCGCGGCCAAGGCCGTGCTCGACGACGCGCTCGGCAGCTATACGCGCGACCAGTGGGACGTGGCCTATGGCGCCTCGGGCACGATCGGCGCGGTCGGCGACGTGCTGGCCGCGGCCGGCGGAGAGCCCGGGGTGGTCAAGCGCGAGGGCCTGGACTGGCTGCTCGACCGGCTGCTCAAGGCCGGCGGCGCCGACAAGCTGCGCATCGAGGGCATGCGCGAGGACCGCAAGGCGGTCATCGGCGGCGGCCTCAGCGTGCTGCGCGCGGTGTTCGACCTGCTGGGCATCGAGGAGATGAAGGTGGCGCAGGGGGCCCTGCGGC
>NZ_JBMDKG010000020.1:0-137208 GCF_057809595.1 Variovorax sp. FG153 | reverse complement strand
TCTCTTGGCGAGACAAGAGAAAGTGACTCGCCCGCCGGGGCGAGACCCGGCCAACGGCCCAACCAAGAGGCAGCACCTGAAGAAAACCCAAACCCCTGTCTCACCAGCGACCAATTCCCCCTCCACATTCCCTAGACTCCCCCGCGCGCCTCAAACAACGCCGAACAAAGAGAAGAGAGAAGGAGACCCCGTGCCCACCTGCCCCCTGTTCCGTCGCTTCGCAATCACCACCGTAGCCATCGCGCTAGCAGCCTGCAGCACCACAACAACGACAACGAGCCCACCGTCAACGACACCAGCAGCCGCGCAGACAGCAGAGCCGGCACCCACCCCGTCCACCCCCCTCCTCACCACCAGACCCACAGCCTGGCACCCCCCAGAGCCCCTGGTCCCCCCCTCCTCCTTCTCCGGCGTCCACGGCCTGGCCATCGACCAGAAGGGCCGCCTGCTCGCAGGCTCGGTCCTGGGCAACACCCTCTGGGAAGTCGACCGAAAAACAGGTGCAGCCAAGATCCTGATCGACGCCCCCGAAGGCCAGTCCGACGACATCGCCATCGGCCCTCAAGGCGAGATGGCCTGGACCAACTACCTCATGGGCATGCTGCGCTACCGCGAGAACGACACCGCCCCCATGCGCGTCCTCGCCAAGGACCTGCCCGGCCTCAACTCGCTGGCCTTCGACCCGCGCAACGGCAAGCTCTACGCCTCGCAGGTGTTCCTCGGCGACGCGCTGTGGGAAATCGACCGCGCGGGCCAGAAGCCGCCGCGGTTGATCCGCAAGGACATGGGCGGCTTCAACGGCTTCGAGGTCGGGCCCGACGGCATGCTCTACGGACCGCTGTGGTTCAAGAACCAGGTGGTGAAGATCGATCCGGCCGACGGGCGCATCACGCCGATTGCCGACGGCTTCCAGATCCCGGCCGCGGCCAACCTCGACGGCAAGGGCAACCTCTGGGTGGTCGACGCGCGCAGCGGCGAACTCGTGAAGGTCGAGCTCGCCACCGGCCGCAAGACGGTCGCGAAGCAGCTCAAGCCCTCGCTCGACAACCTCGCGATCGCGCCCGAGGGCACGATCTACATCTCGAACATGGCCGACAACGAGGTCATGGCCTTCGAGCCCGCCACCGGCGAACTGCGCACGCTCACCGGCGGCAAGCTCGCGGTGCCGGCCGGCATGAAGCTCGACGGCAACGACCTCTGGGTCGCCGATGTGTTCGGCTTCCGGCGGGTGGACGTGCGCAACGGCGAGGTGCGCGACGTGTTCCGCATGCAGCGCGAGCCCGAGCTCGAGTACCCGTTCGCGGTCGGGCTCTCGGCGCGGCTGTTCGCGCTGAGCTCGTGGTTCACGGGCACGGTGCAGCTGGTCGACCGCCAGACGCTGAAGACGGTGGAGACGATCCACGGCCTGAAGGCCCCGTTCGACGCGATCCCGATGCCCGACGGCAGCGTGATCTACGCCGAGATCGCCACCGGCAGCATCACGCGCGCGAGCGGCGCGAAGTTCGCCGAGCGGCAGGTGATCGCGAGTGGGCTCAACGGTCCGGTGCAGATGGTGATCGGCCGCGACGGTGCGCTCTACGTCACCGAGGCGGCCGGCAAGCTGCTGCGCATTCCGCTCGATGCCAGCGCGCCGCTGCGCACCATCGCCGACAAGCTCGCGCTGCCCGAGGGCCTGGCGCAGACGCCCTGGGGCAGCTTCGTGGTGGCCGAGAGCGCGGCGCGGCGGCTGGTGGAGATCGACCCGGCCGATGGCTCGCGCCGCACCATCGCCGAGAACCTGCCGATCGGCCTGGCGCCCGGGCCCGGACTGCCGCCGCCCTATGTGGTGACCGGCGTGGCGATCGGGCCCGACGGCACGGTCTACATGGCGGCGGACCGGAACAACGCGATATACCGGATCCGGCCTCAGCGCTGAAAAATTAAGAAAAAAGTAATCTAAACGGAATTGTAAAAAACCAGTTTACTTTTAAAAACAAACATTACAAACTCGCCCGGAACGGTCCGGTACCACCGATTTCCGGAGGCGAGCGGTACCGTTTTGCTGTCGAAAGGACAACCATGACACCGCTCGTCGCAGGCCAGCTGCTGTCGCCCGAGTACTCGCTGGGGCTGGTGGCACTGTCGTACTTCATTTCCTTCGCCGGCTCGCTGACCGCGCTGATCTGCGCCGGCCGCATGGTCGGCGCCGACGGCCGCCCGAACTTGGCGGCCGTGGCCTGCGCCGCGGTGGCGCTCGGCGGCATCGGCATCTGGTCGATGCACTTCATCGGCATGCTGGCGTACCGGCTGCCGATCTCGATCGCCTACAACATGCCGCTGACCGTGGTCTCGCTGGTGGCGGCGATCCTGATCTCGGGCATCGCGCTCTACCTCGCGGGCGGACGCCGCAAGTTCAGCCGCGCGGGCTGGCTCGCGGGCAGCCTGCTGGCCGGCCTGGGCGTGTGCGTGATGCACTACATGGGCATGTTCGCGATGAACATGCGCGCCACGATGCAGTTCGACCCGATGGCGGTCGGGCTGTCGGTGCTGATCGCGATCAGCGCCGCGGCCGCCGCGCTGTGGCTGGCCTTCAACGTGCGCAAGCTGAGCCTGCAGATCGGCGCCGCGGCCGTGATGGGCCTGGCGGTGTGCACCATGCACTACGTGGGCATGAGCGCGGCCACCATGGTCTGCACCGCCGCCGCCCCGCTCGACGCGCTCGCCATCGGCGGCAGCTACATGGGCCTCACGGTGTTCGGCACGGCCGGCGCGGTGCTGATCTTCATCTACTGGGTGCTCACCGGCAACAGCATCGAGTCGCCGATCTCGGCCGCCTCGAACGCGCGGCCGGCACCGGCCACGGCGCGCCGCGCGCGCACCAGCTAGTTGGCGCAAGCCCCGCGGCCGGGGCGCGCCTAGAGTTCCTGCGATCGGGGCCGGGAGCGCCCCGCCCGTACGGACACCATGCACTACACGCACGAACACCTCGAGATCCAGAAGACCCTGCGCCGCTTCATCGACGAGGAGATCAATCCGCACGTCGACGAGTGGGAGGCGGCCGAGACCTTTCCCGCGCACGAGGTCTTCAAGAAGCTCGGCAACCTGGGCCTGCTGGGCCTCAACAAGCCCGAGGCCTACGGCGGCGGCGGCCTCGACTACTCGTACGCGATGGCGCTGGCCGAGGCGCTGGGCCACGTGAGCTGCGGCGGCGTGCCGATGGCGATCGGCGTGCAGACCGACATGTGCACCCCCGCGCTCGCGCGCTTCGGCAGCGACGAGCTGCGCCGCGAGTTCCTCGCGCCGGCGATCGCGGGCGACACCGTGGGCTGCATCGGCGTGTCCGAGCCGGGCGCGGGCAGCGACGTGGCCGGGCTCAAGAGCCACGCGCGCAAGGATGGGGACGACTACCTCATCAGCGGCCAGAAGATGTGGATCACCAACAGCCTGCAGGCCGACTGGATGTGCATGCTGGTCAACACCGGCGACGGCCCGGTGCACCGCAACAAGTCGCTGGTGATCGTGCCGATGGACAGCCCCGGCATCGAGAAGGCGAAGAAGATCCGCAAGATCGGCATGCACTCGAGCGACACCGGCCTGATCTATTTCGACAACGTGCGCGTGCCGCAGCGCTACCGCATCGGCGAGGAAGGCCAGGGCTTCGTCTACCAGATGCAGCAGTTCCAGGAAGAGCGGCTGTGGTGCGCGGCCAGCTCGCTCGAGCCGATGGACGACTGCATCGCGCAGACCATCGAATGGGCCCAGCAGCGCAAGCTGTTCGGCGGCACGCTGGCCGACCAGCAGTGGGTGCAGTTCAAGCTGGCCGAGCTCAAGACCGAGGTCGAGGCGCTGCGCGCGCTGACCTACCGCGCCTGCGACCTGCACGTGCAGGGCCAGGACGTGACCGAACTGGCCTCGATGGCCAAGCTCAAGACCGGCCGGCTCACGCGCGAGGTGGCCGACACCTGCCTGCAGTTCTGGGGCGGCATGGGCTTCACGCTCGAGAACCGCGTCTCGCGGCTGTACCGCGATGGCCGCCTGGCCTCGATCGGCGGCGGCGCCGACGAGGTGATGCTCGGCATCCTCGCGAAGACCATGGGCATCGCGAAGCGGCCGCCGCGCGACTGAGCCCGGAGCGCCGCCAGCGGAAAACTGTTCTCCAGCGGCGACGCGGTCTTTCGCGCCGCGCCTGCATACCATCGTCCGCACGCCGCGGGCTCCTTTCCTGCCCCGCGGCAGCTGGAGCCTTCGCGTGATCTTCGTCCTTCATTCCCCCGCGCCATGTTCAAGCACATCGTGATGTGGGACCTGCGCGCCGACACGCCCGAGGAGAAGGCGCGCGCCACCCGGTTCGTGAAGCAACAGTTCGAATCGCTGCGCGGCCAGGTCCCGGGCCTGCTGCGCATCGAGGTCGGCATCGATTCGAGCCGCGTCGCCTATGCCTGCGACGTGGTGCTGTATTCGGAGTTCGACAGCCAGGCCGCGCTCGACGGCTATGCCACGCATCCGGCGCACCTGCGCGTGCGCGAGGCGCTCGGCGATCTGCGGATCGCGCGGCACCAGGTGGATTTCGCGGCCGACCCCGGCTGACGGCTACCCCTGCTCGGCCGCCGACTCCGCGCGCGCCAGCGCCATGCAGAAGCCGCGCACGATCTGCAGCGCGGGCGCCTCGGTGCGGCCCTCGAGCGTGACGAAGGCGAACTGCGCATCGAGCCCGGCCTGCGGCGCCACGGCCAGCTCGACCAGTTCGCCGCCGTCGCGCAGCGCGCGCGTGACGGCGAGCACGCCGAGGAAGATCGCGTCGGTGTTGCGCACGGCTTCCACCAGCACGCCGATCTCTTCCGAGGACACCTGCAGCCAGCGCTGCGGACTGGCCTCGCTGCCGTAGCGCTCGACCAGGCGGCGCGCGACGTCGTCGCTCACGCGCGTGGAGATCAGCGGAAAGCGCGCGAGCTCGGCGAAGGCCAGCGCGCCCGCCTCGCGCAGGCGCTGTGCCAGCGGATGGCCGCGCCGGCAGACGAAACCCGAACGCAGGGTGGGCAGCACCTCGATGCGCAGGTCCTCGCTCGGCGAGAGCGCGCGGTAGGTGATCAGCAGCGCATCGATGGCACGCGCGCGCAGCGCCGCGAGCTGCTGCTCGGGCCCGCCGCCGTGCAGCTCGAGGCCGACGCGCGGGTAGTCGCGCAGCATGTGGATCAGGAGCGGCGCCGAGAACAGCGCGCCCGGCGCGGCGCCCAGGCCCAGCCGCAGCTGGCCCGCCTGCCCGTCGCTCAGCAGCGCCGCGGCCCGGCGCAGCTCCTGCGCCTCGCTCGAGATGCGCCGCGCGCGCGCCAGCACCATCGCGCCGAAGGGCGTGAGCTCGTTGCGCTTGCCGATGCGGTCGATCAGCGGCATGCCGAGCTCCTGCTCGAGCATCTGGATGCTGCGGCTGAGCGCGGGCTGCGTGAGGTGCACCTTCTCGGAGGCGCGGCTGAAGGAGCCGGTTTCGGCGAGCGCGAGCAGGTGCTCGAGTTGCTGCAGGTTCATGGCGTGCCGATCATGAGTCCAGATCATGATAAGCAGAAAAACAATGCATTGGACAGATAGATGAGCGATTTCTAGCATCCGTCGCGTACTGCTTTCGACCCAAGGAATCGCCCCATGCACGGCTTCTCGCAACGCTTCTCCCGGCTGTCGTCCGGGCTGTCCCGCCGCCGCGGCGCCCTGGCGCTCGCCGTGGCCCTCGCCGGTCTTGCGGCCGTGGGCACCGGCGCCTGGGCGCAGCCCGCGGCCTTTCCCTCCAAGCTGGTCACCTTGATGGTGCCGTACCCGGCCGGCGCGGCCAGCGACTTCACGGCGCGCGCGCTCGCCGAGCCCGTGGCCAAGGCGCTGGGTGGGCAGGTGATCGTCGAGAACCTGGGCGGCGCGGCCGGCGCCATCGCCGCCAACAAGGTGCTCGCGGCGCCGGCCGACGGCCACTACCTGTTCCAGGGCTCGCCCAGCGAGCTGATCCTCTCGGGCATGGTCAACAAGAGCGTGCGCTACCGCCCCGAGGACTTCCAGCTGGTGGCGCCGGTGGCGATCTCGCCGCTGGTGGTGGTGGTCAACGACAAGCTGCCCGCGCGCACGCTCGACGAGCTGGTGGCGCTGGCGCGCGCCCGCGGCAAGGACGCGCCGCTGAGCTACGGCTCGACCGGCGCGGGCACGCTCTACCACCTGCTGGGCGAGCTGTTCGCCAGGCGCGCCGGCGCGAACGCCACGCACGTGCCCTACAAGGGCGGCGCGCCGCTGATGCAGGACCTGCTCGGCGGCCAGATCGACTTCGCCTTCATGCCCTACCAGGCCTTCTATGCCGACTACGCGCGCCAGGGCAAGCTGCGCGTGATCGGCGCACTCTCGGGCGGCCGCCTGCCGGCGCCCTTCGAGGACGTGCCCTCGAGCGCGGACTCGGTGTCGATGAAGGGCTTCGACTTCAGCATCTGGACCGCCTACGCGGTGAAGAAGGGCACGCCGCAACCGGTGGCCGAGCGGCTCAACGCCGCGATCGAGAACGGGCTGACCAATGCCCATGCGCGCGCCCAGCTCGAGGCGCAGGCCAAGACGATCTTCCAGCCGATGAGCCTGGAGGCGGCCGAGAAGTTCTACCGCGCGGAGATCGCGCGCTACCGCGAGCTGGTGCGCACCGTGGGCTACGAGTCGCCCTGACAGCGCCGCTTTTTCTTTCCCCCACCGACTGAAGAGAGGCCGCTCGCCGGCCCGAAGGAGACTTATGACCCCCCTCGATCGAAGGGCGCCTCCTCGCGCCCTGCCGCTGGCCCTGGCCGCGATCCTGTGCACCGCCCTCGCGGCCTGCGGCGGCGGAGGCGGCAGTGCCGCGAACTTCGCGCTGCCGCCGATCGCCACGCCCGCGCCGCCACCGCCGGCCGCGCCCGATCCCGCGCTCGCCAGCACCGCCGAAGGCCCGGTCGCGGGCCAGCGCCAGGACGGCCTGGTCGCCTTCCTCGGCATTCCCTATGCACGGCCGCCGGTCGGCGACCTGCGCTGGGCGCCGCCGCGGCCGCCCGCTGCGCACGACGCGACGCTGCAGGCCCAGGCCTTCGGCACCGCCTGCCTGCAGGCGCCCGAGACCAATGTCGACGGCCGCTCGGCCGAGGACTGCCTCTACCTCAATGTCTGGAAGCCCGCGGACGCGAAGCCCGGCGACCGGCTGCCGGTGCTGGTCTACATCCACGGCGGCGCCTTCGTGCTCGGCTCGGGCTCGCAGGCCTCGGGCACGCTCGCGGCGCGCGGCGGCGTCGTGGTGGTGAGCTTCAACTACCGGCTCGGCGCGCTCGGCTACCTCGCCAACCGCTCGCTGCGCGCGCTCAACCGCGACGGCAGCCTCGGCAACTTCGCGCTGATGGACCAGATCGCCGCGCTCGAATGGGTGCAGCGCAACATCGCTTCGTTCGGCGGCGACGCGGGCAAGGTCACGATCTGGGGCACCTCGGCCGGCGCCACGCAGAGCTTCTCGCTGCTGCAGTCGCCGAAGGCCCGGGGCCTGTTCCACCGCGCCGTGATGCAGAGCGGCGGTGGCGGCGAATATTCGAACCAGGGCATGGACACGGCGCTGGGCATCGGCGATGCCGCGGTCGCCAGGCTGGGCTGCGCCGGCAAGGCCGACGATGCCGCCACCGTCGCCTGCCTGCGCGGCCTGCCGGCCTCCGCGCTGCTGGCCGTGGGCGGCAGCAAGTGGCGGCCCACGGTCGACGCGCAGGTGCTCACGCAGGTGCCGGCGCGCGCCTTCGAGAGCGGCAACTTCAACCAGGTGCCGGTGATGATCGGCGGCGTGTACGACGAGGGCACCCTGTTCGTCGACAGCAAGCTCGGCGCCGACGTCTACCCGTTCTACCTGCGCGGCCTCGCGCCCGCGGGCTTCGACACCACGGCCATCGAGGCGGCCTACCCGCTCTCGCGCTTCGCGGTGCCGGCGCAGGGCGTCGCGCGCGCCATCGGCGACGGCATGTACGCCTGCGGCAACAGCGCGCGGCGCGGCGCGCTCTCGGCCTGGGTGCCGGTCTACGGCTGGGAGTTCACCGACCCGGTGCTGTCCTTCCCCGCCAGGCCCTCGGCCTTCTACTACGGCAGTGCACACGGCATGGACAGCTTCTATTTCGGCGACATGGCCGACCAGCTCGCGGGCTATCCGTACCTCGATGCCGCCGACACCACGGCCGCGGGCGGCGATGCCGTCGTGGCCACGCAGCGCCGGGCGCTCGCCGCGCAGATGAGCACCTACCTGCTCAATTTCGTGCGCAGCGGCGATCCGAACCAGGGCACGCCGGTCGCCACGCCCTGGCCGCGCTTCGCCTCCCCGGCTGACCCCGCGCTGATCGCCTTCGGCTATCCCGCGATCGGCGTCACGCGCGGCGACTTCGAGCGCACGCACCGCTGCGACACGCTGTGGGGACCGGGCGTGTTCCCGCCGATCTACTGATGAACACCACCATGCATTCCACAGACACCCCTTCCGCGGACGCCGGCACGCAGGCCGTCATCGACCACCTCGCGGCGCGCCAGCAGCCGATCGTGGCCTGGCTCGAGGACTTCCTGCGCATTCCCAGCGTGAGTGCCGACCCGGCCTTCGCGCCCGGCATGGACACGGCGCGCCGCTTTCTGCTCGAGCGGCTGCGCGCCATCGGCCTGCACGAGGTGCAGCTGCTCGACGGCGGCGGCGAGCCCGCGGTCTACGGCGAATGGAACGGCGCGCCCGGCCGGCCCACCCTGATGGTCTACGGCCACTACGACGTGCAGCCCGCCGACCCGCTCGCGCTGTGGCGCACGCCGCCGTTCGAGCCGGCCACGGTCGACGGCCGGCTCTATGCGCGCGGCAGCTCCGACGTGAAGGGCTCGACCACCATCGCGCTCGAGACCATCGCGGCCTTCCTCGCGGTGCGCGGCGGCTGCCCGGTCAACATCAAGGTCTTCCTCGAGGGCGAGGAGGAGACCGGCAGTCCCTCGCTGCGCCACCTGGTCGAGCGCCACCGCGCGCTGCTGCGGGCCGACGCGGTGCTGTCGGCCGACGGCGGCCGCGCGAGCGCCGAGGTGCCGACGATCAACACCGGCGCGCGCGGCAATGCGCAGCTCGAGGTGCGCCTGCGCAGCGCGCACAAGGACCTGCACTCGGGCCGCTACGGCGGCGGCGTGCGCAACGCGCTGCACGAGATGGCGCGGCTCATCGCCTCGCTGCACCATGCCGACGGCGGCGTGGCGGTCGAGGGCTTCCATGCCGGCGCGCAGCCGCCGACGCCGCGGCAGCGCGCCGACACGGCGGCCTTTCCCTACGACGAGGCGGCCTTCTTCGCGGACGTGGGCGGCAGCGACCACGGCGAGCCCGGCTACAGCGCGCGCGAGCGCATCACGCTGCGCCCCGCGCTCGACGTCAACGGCCTGTGGGGCGGCTACACCGGCGAGGGCGGCAAGACCATCGTGCCCTGCGAGGCCGGCGCCAAGCTGACCGCGCGCGTGGTCGCGGGCCAGGATCCGGGCGCCGTCATCCGCGCCGTGCTGCGCCACCTGCAGGCGCACTGCCCGGCGGGCTGCACGCTCGAGACCGTCGCGCTGCACGAGGGCTCGCCGGCCTCCACCCTCGCGCCCGCGCATCCGCTGGTACGCGCGGCCGAGGCCGTGCTCGAGCGCGAGAGCGGCCGGCGGCCGATCCACGTGCGGCTGGGCGCGAGCGTGCCGGTCACCGCGCTGTTCAAGGAGACGCTGGGCATCGACACGCTGATGTTCGGCTTCAACCTGCCCGACGAGGACGTGCACGCGCCGAACGAGTTCTTCCGGCTGGCGTCGATCCAGCAGGGCGCGCGCGCGTGGACACTGCTGCTGGCGGAACTGGCGTCGTACCCGCCGGAGCAGTTCCACGGGCACTGAGCGCGAGGCTCGGCATTCCGCCGGCGGCTTGCCCGCGCGGTGAGCGGCACGGCACCCGCGGCCCCGTTCGGACGCATCGTGATGGCGGCTACCATCGCGCAGCGTCTGCCCGACCCGCCGTCTCCGCCCCTCCTTGCCCATGAAGCTGCTTGCCGCCCGCGTCTGCGCATTCGTCCTCGGAGCCGCCGCGTCCCTCGGCGTCGCCGCCGCCGATCTCGACGCCGGCGTGCGCGCCTACCGGGCCCGGGACTTCGATGCCGCCGTGGGCCAACTGCAGCCGCTGGCCGAGCTCGGCGACCCGGATGCGGCCTTCTACCTGGGCAGCATCCATGCCCGCGACGACAGCCGCCATCAGGACGACTACATGGCCTACAAGCTGCTGTCGCGCGCGGCACGCGCCGGCCGGGTCGATGCCAGCGACGCACTGATCCTGATGCGCGCCAAGGGCAAGGTCAGCCTCGTGTTCGAAGGCTATGCGCTACGCCCCGAGGACAAGGCCGGGCTGGAGCCGCTTCGGCAGGCCGCGCTCGAAGGCCGCTTCGACACGCTCGGCACGGAGAACCTGACGCGGCTCGCGGTCGCCTACTGCGAACACATGGGATTGGCCGAGGGAAGCGGTCCCCAGAGAACCGTCGATCGCAACGAGAACGTGCACGACTGGCTGCAGCGGGCGGCGGAGGCCGGGGAGCCGCGTGCGCAGTTCCTGCTCGGCATGCTGTATGCCGGTGGCCAGCCTTGCCATGGCGTGTCGGTGAAGATCGATCGTGCCCTCGGCCTGTCGTGGTGGCGCAAGGCTGCCGCCCAAGGCCTGCTGCAGGCTCAGCGAACGATCGCCGCCTTCGTCGTGCGCGCACGGGATGGCATCCCGGCCGACCCGAAGGAAGGCATGGAATGGCTGCGCCAGGCGGCGGCTCGCGACGACGCGCCCGCCATGGCGTGGCTGGGCATCTATCACGACAAGGGCTACGGAGTGCCCAGGGATGCGGCGCAAGCCATGCGCTGGTTCCGCAAGGCGGCCGATCTCGACGACGTCACCGCGCTCGACAACCTGGGCGACATGCTGTCGGCGGGCCAGGATGTCCCGGCGGATCCGGTCGAAGCGCATGCCCTGTACCGACGCGCCGCGGACCTGGGGGACCCTTATGCGCAGCGCCGTCTGGCCGAGATCTACACCCAGGGCGCCGGCGTGGAAAAGAACGCGGAACGCGCGCTGCAGTGGCGCACCGCCTCCGCGCGCGGCGGCGACCCGGTGTCGCAGACGATCCTGGGCCAGATGTACCTGTTCGGACGCGATGCGCCGCGCGATCCCAAGGCGGCACTGGACTGGCTGCGCGAAGGAGCGAGCCGCGGCCAGCCGCAAGGCCTGCTTCTGCTGGGCAGCGTGCTGGAGACGGCGCCGGGCGGCCTGGCGAAAGCCTGGGCCCTCTACACGCTGTCGGACCGCGCGGGCGAGCCCCGGGCAGCCCCGCGGCGAAACACCATCCAGGCCCGGATGTCGGCCGACGAACTGGCGCGCGGCAAGCGCCTGGCGGCCGACTGGCGCCTGGACGCACGCCAGCCCGGCGACTGGAATTGGCGGGCTCTCTCCCTCACGGCGACATCGCCGGAGGACAGTTTCTAGACCTCGACAGCGACCCCGCTTCATGGACCTCCGACCGCACTGCATCGCCGCGCTGGCCGCCGCCCTGCTTCCCATCGCCACCCTCGCTCAAGACCGGCCCGCGCGAGAGCCGTTGCCGCGGGACGACCTGCAATCGCTGGCGGCCACCTACCAGCTGCTGCGCGATTCCTACGTGAGGCCGCTCTCCGGCGAGGAGATCCTGCAGGCGGCCTTGCGCGGCATGGTCCGCGAGATCGACCCGGAGGGCGGGCAATTCCTGATGAAAGAGGACCTGGCCGACATGTCGCCACCGCCGAACTACACGGGCGGCGCGGTGGGCCTGGAGATGATCAACCGCAACGGCGAGGTCGCGGTGATCTCGCCCATCGCGGACAGCCCGGCGGAGAAAGCCGGCATCCGCCCCAATGACGTGCTCAGCGCGATCGACGGCACGCCCATCAAGGGCAATCTCAGCCTGGCGTTCAAGATGCTGCGCGGCCCGCTCGGCAGCAGCGCGACGCTCACGATGCGCCGCCCGGGATCGAACACGCCCAGGGATTTCAAGGTCGAGCGGCAGAACGTGCAGGGGGCGGTCGTGCGCCTGTCGATGGCATCGCCGGACATCGCGGTGCTGCGCATCGCCGAGTTCAGGGAAAACACGCTGAACCTGGCGGCCCGGGAGCTCGACGCGCAGTGGCGCAAGCGACCGTTCAAGGGGCTGGTGCTCGACCTGCGGCGCAATCCGGGCGGGCTTTTCGATGTGGCCGTCGGCGTCTCCTCGCTGTTCCTGCCGGCCAGGAGCAAGGTGGTGGAAACGCAGGGCCAGCGCACCGAAGCGAATGCCGTCTATTTCGCCGAACCCGCGTACTACACGCGCGGCGGCGCAGATCCGTTCGCCGGGGTCGCCCGGGAGGTCCGCGAGCTTCCGATGGTCGTGCTTGTGGACGAGGGCACGGCCTCGGGCGCGGAGATCGTGACCGCGGCCCTGCGCGATCACAAGCGGGCGCGCATCGTGGGCCGCAGGACCTTCGGTCGCACGAGCATCCAGACCGTGACACCGCTGGGTGTCGACCGTGCGGTGCGCTTCACCTCCGCCTACTGGTTTCCACCCTCGAACGAAAAGCTCGAAAAGACCGGCATCACGCCGGACCGGGTGGTGGAAGCGGTCGATTTCCAGCGCGAGATCGAGGAGGCGGTCGCCGAGCTTCGCGCAAGGCTTCAGTGATCCTTCCCGGGTGACGGCGAAGCCTTTGCCGCTTCCGCCGCCTGCGCCGCGCGCAGCTTGTCCTTCTTGCTCGGCCGCTTGCCCTTGATGCCGCCCGTGCCGCTGGTGTCGACCAGGGGCGGCGCGACCTCGGTGGGCTCGAAGCCCTCGATGCGCTCGCGCGGCACGCGCCGGTCCTGGCGCTTCTCGATCAGGCGGAAGTGCGCCTCGGAAGCCGGCGTCACGAAGCTGATCGCGAGGCCGCTCTCGCCCGCGCGGCCGGTGCGGCCGATGCGGTGCACGTAGTCGGTGGGCGAGCGCGGCAGGTCGTAGTTGACGACCACCGGCAGCCGCGCGATGTCGAGGCCGCGCGCGGCCAGGTCGGTGGCCACCACCACGTCCCAGCGGCTCTGCTTGAACTGGTCGAGGATGTCGGTGCGCGCGCCCTGCGAGATGTCGCCGTGGAAGGGCACGGCATAGATGCCGTGGCGGTAGAGCTTCTCGGCCACGGTCTGCGCGGCATGCTGGGTGGCGACGAAGACCAGCACGCGGCCCCAGGCCTCGCCGTGCTGCTCGAGCAGGTGGCGCAAAAGCTGGGTGCGGCGGGTGCTGTCGACCTCGATCGCGCGCTGCACGATGTCGGGCGCGGTGCCGGGCTCGCCCTGCACGTCGATCGTTTCGGGGTCGCGCAGCATGCGGTCGGCCAGTGCCTGGATGGCCTGCGGGAAGGTGGCCGAGAACAGCAGGTTCTGCCGCTTCGCCGGCAGCTGCGCGAGGATGCGGCCCAGTTCCTCGGCGAAGCCCAGGTCGAACAGGCGGTCGGCCTCGTCGAGCACCAGGGTGGCGATCGCGTCGAGCCGCAGCGCGTTGTGCTCGACCAGGTCGAGCAGCCGGCCCGGCGTGGCGACGATCAGGTCGGCACCGCCGCGCAGGCCCATGAGCTGCGGATTGATCGACACGCCGCCGAAGACCACCGCGATGCGCAACCGGTCGGGCAGTGCGCGCGCGAGGTCGCGCAGGGTCTCGCCGACCTGGGCCGCGAGCTCGCGCGTGGGCACCAGCACCAACGCGCGAAGCCGGCGCTCACCCCCGGCCGAGTCGGCGGCCAGTCGATGCAGCAGCGGCAGCGAGAATGCCGCGGTCTTGCCCGAGCCGGTCTGGGCCGAGCCGCGCAGGTCGCGTCCCTGCAGAATCGCGGGAATGGCCGCGGCCTGGATCGCGGTCGGCTCGGCGTAGCCGCGTTCGGCGGCGGCGCGCACGAGCGCCGGGGCCAGCCCCAGCGATGCAAAGGACGGGGTGGGCGCAGCGGTCAAGCGGCGGACTCCCCACGGAAGAAGGCGGGCGGCAGGTGCATCGGAAAGGCTCGTCTGGGCTGGAAGAAAAGAGATCGGGAACGAAGAGAACGCAGGAACATGGCAACCCACAAGGACAACCCGGCGGCCACCCGGCTGGTGTATTCGACCGAGGCCGGCGGCCGCATGTGCCCCGATTGCGGCGAACCGCTGGCGCAATGCCGCTGCAAGGACCTCGCCGAGCAGGCGCGGCTGCGCGCCGCCGATGGCATTGTGCGTGTGTCGCACGAGACCGCGGGCAGAAAAGGCAAGGGCGTGACCGTGGTGAAGGGCGTGGCGCTCGACGCGGCCGCCCTGCTTTCGCTCGGCAAGCAGCTCAAGGCGGCCTGCGGCACCGGCGGCACGGTGAAGGACGGCACGATCGAGATCCAGGGCGACCACCGCGAACAGGTGATCGCCACGCTCACCAAGCTGGGCCACACGGTCAAGCGCGCGGGAGGCCGCTGATGAAGCCCGAGGACCTCGAGCGCCTGGTCACGCTGGCGATGCCCTTCGGCAAATACAAGGGCACGCTGATCGCCGACCTGCCGGGCAACTACCTGACCTGGTTCGCGCGGGAGGGTTTTCCCCCGGGAGAGATCGGGCGGCTGCTCGCCTTGATGCATAAAATAGACCACAACGGCCTCTCGGGCCTGCTCAAACCGTTGCGAAACCGCCCGTCGGGATCAGAGGTTTCCCGATGAATGTGCAATTAAAAGCTTGATTTCCCGGCCAAACCGGGATAATCGCCGCTACGTGTCAGTGAGCCATCAGGCTCCCGTGCACGTTATCCGGTGATCGGTCAGTTTCGCGCACAGCGCCTTCGTTTGTTGTGATTCTGGGACTCCATCGCTTTTTCTGTTATTTGGTTTTTTTGAGTTGAGGAGTCCCTTTCATGGGCAAGAAACTTTACGTGGGCAATCTCGCCTACTCGATCCGTGACAACGATCTGGAGCAAGCCTTCGGCGCCTACGGTGCCATCGTCAGCGCCAAGGTCATGATGGAACGTGACACCGGCCGCTCCAAGGGCTTCGGCTTCGTGGAAATGGGTACCGACGCCGAGGCGCAAGCCGCGATCGCCGGCCTGAACGGCCAGCCGGTCCAGGGCCGCGCCCTGACCGTGAACGAAGCCCGCCCGATGGAAGCCCGCCCGCCCCGTAGCGGTGGCGGCGGCTACGGTGGTGGTGGCGGCGGTTACGGCGGTGGTGGCGGCGGCGGCGGTTACGGCGGCGGTGGCCGCAGCGGCGGTGGCGGCGGCTACGGCGGCGGTGGCCGCAGCGGTGGCGGCTACGGCGGTGGCGGTAACGACGACGGCTACGGCCGCGGCGGTTACTAAGCCCTCTCACACCATCGAATGGCGGCCCTGCCGCCTTTCGCTGAAAAAAGCTCCTTCGGGAGCTTTTTTCGTTTCCGGATGTCGCTCGGCCGAGACGGCGCGGGCTTACCCGTAGTAAGCGCTACGCATTAGTCCCTACCGGCCGGGTCAGCCAGCGGTCAGGCGCCGGAAACGACCCTCCTCCCTCCAAAACAGAGGGTCGAGAGACATGAAAATCAAGAGCCAGGCCGACTTCTTTTCAGGAGTCATGTTCACGGCCGTGGGCGGCGCCTTCGCCATCGGCGCCACCGCATACAACATAGGCGACGGGGCCCGCATGGGTCCCGGTTACTTCCCGCTCATGCTGGGCATCCTGCTCGCGCTGCTCGGGCTGGGGATCATGTTCCAGGCCATGGTGGTCGAGACCACCGACGGCGATCCGATCGGCAAATGGGCCTGGAAGCCGCTGGCCTACGTGCTGGGCGCCAACCTGGCCTTCGGCGTGCTGCTCGGCGGCCTGCCGAGCATCGGCCTGCCGGCGATGGGAATGATCATCGCGATCTACGCGCTCACCATCATCTCGAGCCTCGCGGGCGAACACTTCAACCTGCGCGACGTGCTGGTGCTGGCCACCATCCTCGCGGCGGGCAGCTACGTGGCCTTCATCTGGGCGCTCAAGCTCCAGATCCAGGTCTGGCCCACCTTCATCGCAGGCTGAGGAGCACACCACCATGGAACTGTTCCAGAACCTCGCGACCGGCTTCGGCGTCGCCTTCACTTTCACCAATCTGCTGTACTGCCTGATCGGCTGCATCCTGGGCACGCTGATCGGCGTGCTGCCGGGCATCGGACCGGTCGCCACGATCGCGATGCTGCTGCCCGCGACCTACGCGCTGCCGCCCGTCTCGGCCCTGATCATGCTGGCCGGCATCTACTACGGCGCGCAGTACGGCGGCTCGACCACCGCCATCCTGGTCAACCTGCCGGGCGAATCGTCCTCGGTGGTCACCTGCATCGACGGCTACCAGATGGCCAGGCAGGGCCGCGCGGGCCCGGCGCTCGCGGCCGCGGGCCTGGGCTCGTTCTTCGCGGGCTGCGTCGGCACGCTGATCCTGGCCGCCTTCGCGCCGCCGCTGACCGAGCTGGCCTTCAAGTTCGGCCCGGCCGAGTACTTCTCGCTGATGGTGCTGGGCCTGATCGGCGCGGTGGTGCTGGCCTCGGGTTCGCTGCTCAAGGCGGTGGCGATGATCGTGCTGGGCCTGCTGCTGGGCATCGTCGGCACCGACGTGAACTCGGGCGTGGCGCGCTTCAGCTTCGACATTCCCGAACTGACCGACGGCATCGGCTTCGTGGTGATCGCCATGGGCGTGTTCGGCTACGGCGAGATCATCGGCAACCTCTCGCAGCCCGACGACGAGCGCGAGGTCTTCACGCACAAGGTCAAGGGCCTGTGGCCCACCAAGGACGACTTCAAGCGCATGACGCCCGCGGTGCTGCGCGGCACGGCCCTCGGTTCGGCCCTGGGCATCCTGCCCGGCGGCGGTGCGCTGCTGGCGGCCTTCGCGGCCTATGCGCTCGAGAAGAAGATCAAGATGCGCCCGGGCGAAGTGCCCTTCGGCAAGGGCAACATCCGCGGCGTGGCCTCGCCCGAGTCGGCCAACAACGCCGGCGCGCAGACCTCCTTCATTCCGCTCTTGACGCTGGGCATCCCGCCCAACGCCGTGATGGCGCTGATGGTGGGCGCGATGACGATCCACAACATCCAGCCGGGCCCGCAGGTGATGACCAGCAACCCCGAGCTGTTCTGGGGCCTGATCGCCTCGATGTGGATCGGCAACGCGATGCTGATCATCCTGAACCTGCCGCTGATCGGCATGTGGATCAAGCTCTTGACGGTGCCCTACAAGTTCCTGTTCCCGGCGATCGTGCTGTTCTGCGCCATCGGCGTGTACTCGACCAACAACAACACCTTCGACGTCTGGATGGTCGCGATCTTCGGCTTCGTGGGCTACCTGTTCCTCAAGCTGCGCACCGAGCCGGCCCCGCTGCTGCTGGGCTTCATCCTCGGCCCGATGATGGAAGAGAACCTGCGGCGCGCGCTGCTGCTGTCGCGCGGCGCCTGGAGCGTGTTCGTCACGCGGCCGCTGTCGGCGGGCCTGCTGGTGGCCGCGGCGCTGCTGCTGGGCATCGTGCTGCTGCCGGCCGTGAAATCGAAGCGCGAGGAAGCCTTCGTCGAGGATTGAGCGCCACCGCGCTGTTCGACTGAGCAAAGGCCCCGGTGTTCGCCCCGGGGCCTTTTCTATTTGAGGAAGGCGTCGTACGCGGTCTTGAGGATCAGCGCGCTCACCACGACCATGAACACGATCCGCACGAAGCCCGCGCCGTGCCTGAGCGCCACGCGCGTGCCGATCAGGCTGCCGGCCACGTTGGCGACCGCCATCGCCAGCCCGTAATGCCACCAAACGTGGCCCTTGAGCGCGAGCAGCAGCAGCGCCGCGCCGTTGGTGAGCACGTTGATGACCTTGGCCGAGGCCGAGGCGTTGAGGAAGTCGTAGCCCATCCAGCGCACGAACAGGAACACCAGGAAGCTGCCCGTGCCGGGGCCGAAGAAGCCGTCGTAGACGCCGATGCCCAGGCCGATGCTGCAGGCCGCGAGCGTCTCGGCGCGGCCGGTGAAGCGCGGCGCGTGGTGACGCCCCATGTCCTTGCGCGCGAGCGTGTAGAGCAGCACCGCCAGCAGGATGGCCGGCAGCGCGCGGCGCAGGAAGTCGCCCGGAAACTGGGTGACGCCCCAGGCGCCGGCCAGCGCGCCGCAGAAACCGGCCAGCGCGGCCGGCCACAGCGCGCCCCAGCGCATCTGCACACGCTGGCTGAACTGCGCCGCCGAAGCGGCCGTGCCCCAGATCGACGCGCTCTTGTTGGTGCCCAGCAACGTGGCCGGCGGTGCCCCGGGGAAGGCGGCGAACAGCGCCGGCACCAGGATCAGTCCACCACCGCCCACGATCGCATCCACGAACCCCGCGAGCAGCGAGGCCGCGGTCATCAGCCACATTTCCATGGCTGCGATTGTCGCACCGGAATCACTATCAAAAGAGTAGCAACCAACGGCGACGCAGCCGACTCTCCGGCCGCTTTTCAAGGCAAGGAATCGGGGCGCCGATGCGAAAGCGACAGGCAAAAAAAAGCGCCGACCAGCGGCGCTTCTGAATTTTTCAACCCGGCTCTCGGATGTAGCCTTTTGGATGATTGTTCTTGTCGATCGGGAATTTGTCTCCTCGGCCCTCGGCAGCACGAGCAGGGCCCGTTCGCGAGTGGCTGGACTTTAGGGGGTGCACCGCCGCAGTGCATTGGGAATTACCCGCTTTGCCTTACTTTCGCGCACGGCGTAGCAAACCAAAGTGTTTCACGCAGTTAACGATGTGGCACGACTTGTGCACAGAGCCCGGGACCACCACTCCAAGAAGAGACCGCCGCCATGGCCCTGGTACCGCAAGCCTCCATCAGCGCCGCGGACACCGCGTGGATGATGACCTCCACGGTGCTGGTGCTGCTGATGACGCTGCCGGGCATCGCGCTCTTCTATGCCGGCATGGTGCGGCGCAAGAACGTGCTCGCCACCATGGCCTGCGTGGTCGCCATCGCCGCGGTGGTGTCGCTGACCTGGTTCGCGCTCGGCTACTCGCTGGCCTTCACGCCCGGCTGGCCCTGGCTCGGCGGCACCGGGCGCTTCTGGTTCGCGGGCTTCGACTACCTGAAGGACGCCGGCACGCTGGCCGTGAGCCACGTGGCGCCCAACGTGCCCGAAACGGTCTACGCGATGTTCCAGCTGAGCTTCGCGATCATCACCACCGCGCTGGTGCTCGGCGCCTTCGTCGAGCGCATGCGCTTCTCGGCGGTGCTGTGGTTCGCGCTGCTGTGGAGCGTGCTGGTCTACGCACCGATCGCGCACTGGGTCTGGGAGCCCGGCGGCTGGCTCTCGCAGATGGGCGCGCTCGACTTCGCGGGCGGCTCGGTGGTGCACGTCAATGCGGGCGTGGCGGGACTGGTCTGCGCCTATGCGCTGGGCCCGCGCCGCGGCTACGGCCGCGAGCCCTTCGAGCCCTACAACCTGGCCTTCACCATGGCCGGCGCCAGCCTGCTGTGGGTGGGCTGGTTCGGCTTCAACGCGGGCTCGGCGGTGGCGGCCGACGGGCGCGCGGGCCTCGCGATGCTGGTAACGCACGTGGCGGCCGCCGCGGGCGCGGCGAGCTGGATGATCGCCGAGTGGACGGTGCGCCGCAGCCCCTCGCTGCTGGGCCTGTGCTCGGGCCTGGTCGCGGGGCTGGTGGCGATCACGCCGGCCGCGGGCTTCGTCACGCCGCCTTCGGCGCTGGCCATCGGCGCCATCGCCGGCCTGGCCTGCTACTGGGGCGCCACCGGCCTCAAGCGCCTGCTGGGCGCGGACGATTCGCTCGACGTGTTCGGCGTGCACGGCATCGGCGGCATCGTGGGCGCGCTGCTCACGGGCGTGTTCGCCGACAAGGCCATCTCGGGCGCCAGCGGCAACGTGCTGACGCAGGCGATCGCGGTCGGCGGCGTGGCGGTCTACAGCGCAGCCGGCACCGCGATCGTGCTGTTCCTGGTGCGCGTGCTGGTGGGGCTGCGCGTCGATCCCGACAGCGAGGCGCAGGGGCTCGACCTGGCCCAGCACCGCGAACACATCGGAGGCTGAACCGCGATGGATGGCCACGTCCTGTCCGAGAGCGAGCGCATCGCGCTCGCGGCGCGCCTGCACGTGGCACTGCGCCGCAAGCACGGCCGCGTGACCGACACCGAGTGGATGGCCGTCAATGCCGAGTACGCCACCGAGATGGTGCGCTTCGCGCGCGCGCATGCGGCCGAGACCCACGACGATGAGCTCGCGGCCATCGCGCTGCGGCTCGAGCAGGCGATGGAGCCGCTGGCGCGCGCCGCGCGGCTCGAGGCCGCGGCGCGGCTGCCCGACGGCAGCGGGCGGCAGCCGCCGCCCAAATACATCGGCGGCCTGCGTTAGGCCGCCTGCGCTAGGCCCTCTTCGCGAGCGCCGTATCGCGGATCGCCTGCAGCGTGGTCGACGGCGTGATCGCCTCCGGATCGAGCACGCAGTGCAGGATCGCGGGCTTGCCGCTGGCCCGCGCGCGCGCCAGCGCGGGGCCGAACTCGGCGGTGCTCGTCACGCGCTCGCCGTGGCCGCCGAACACCTCGGCATAGCCGCGGAAGTCGGGGTTCTTCAGCTGCGTGGCGCTGACGCGGCCCGGGTAGTGGCGCTCCTGGTGCATGCGGATGGTGCCGTACATGGCGTTGTCGAGCAGCACCACGAGGATCGGCAGCCCGTACTGCACCGCGGTTGCGAACTCCTGGCCGTGCATCAGGAAGTCGCCGTCGCCCGCGAACACCACCACCTCGCGCTGCGGCCACAGCCGCTTCGCGCCGACCCCGGCCGGCAGGCCGTAGCCCATCGAGCCGCTGGTGGGCGCGAGCTGGCTCGCGAAGGCGCGGAACGGCCAGAAGCGGTGCACCCAGGTCGCGAAGTTGCCCGCGCCGTTGCAGAAGATGGTGTCGTGCGGCAGCACCTCGCGCAGGTGCTGCATCACCTCGCCCATCTGCAGCGGACCCGGCACGCGGATCGGCGCGGGATCGCTCCAGCGCAGGAACTCCTCGCGCGCTTCGGCCGTGCGCGACTTCCAGGCCGGCGCCCGCGCCGGCTTCAGCCCGGCCACCGCCTCGGCGAAGGCACGCGGCGTGGCATGGATGCCCAGCGCGGGCCGGTAGAGCTTGCCGAGTTCGTCGGCATCGGCATGCACGTGCACCAGCGCCTGCGCGGGCTGCGGAATGGCCAGCAGCTCGTAGCCCTGCGACGGCACCTCCGACAGCCGGCCACCGACCAGCAGCACCAGGTCGGCCTCGCGGATGCGCTGCAGCATGCGCGGATTGGCGCCCAGCCCCAGGTCGCCCGCGTAGCAGGGATGCTCGGCCGACAGCAGCATCTGGCGCCGGAACGAGCAGTACACGGGCAGCGAGTGGGCCTCGGCGAACTGCGCGAACTGCCGCGCGGCCTCGGCCGACCAGCGGCTGCCGCCGAGCACCACCACCGGCCGCTCGGCCTGCGCGAGGCGCTGCTGCAGCTCGGCGATCTGCGCCGCGCCCGGATGAGTCTCGGTCACGGCATAGGGCAGCGAGTCGGCCACCGCGGCGGCCTCGGTCAGCATGTCCTCGGGCAGCGCGATCACCACCGGGCCGGGCCGGCCCGAGGTCGCCACGTGGAAGGCGCGCGACACCAGCTCGGGCACGCGCGCGGGGTCGTCGATCTGCACCACCCACTTGGCCATGGTGCCGAACACCGCGCCGTAGTCGAGCTCCTGGAAGGCCTCGCGCCCCAGTGCCTCGCGCGCCACCTGGCCCACGAACAGCAGCAGCGGCGTCGAGTCCTGGTGCGCGATGTGCACGCCGGCCGAGGCATTGGTCGCGCCCGGTCCGCGCGTGACGAAGCAGACGCCGGGCCGGCCCGTGAGCTTGCCCTGGGCCTCGGCCATCATGGTGGCGCCGCCTTCCTGGCGGCAGACGGTGACGGCGATGGCCGCGTCGTGCAGCGCGTCGAGCACCGCGAGGAAGCTTTCGCCGGGAACGCAGAACAGCTGCTCGACGCCGTGCAGGACGAGCTGGTCGACCAGGAGCTGGCCGCCGGTGCGGGAGGTGGGGGTCACGAGAGGGCTCCGATGCGAGGGAGAAGAAGAAGGAAGGACGGATTCATTCGAGCGCCGCGCAGGCCGCCGCGATGCGCGCGCAGGCCTCCTCGAGCTGCGCCATCGAGGTCGCGTACGAGATGCGGAAGTAAGGCGCGAGCCCGAACACGCTGCCCGGCACCACCGCCACCTCGAAGTCCTCGAGCAGGTAGCGGCAGAAATCCGCGTCGCTGGCCAGCAGCGCGCCCCGGCGCGTGCGCCGGCCCAGCAGGCCCTGGCAGCGCGCGAAGGTATAGAACGCGCCCTCGGGCCGCGGGCAGTGCAGGCCGTCGATGCGGTTCAGCGCGGCCACCACGAAGTCGCGCCGGCGCTGGAAGTCGTCGCGCCGTTCGGCCACGATCTGCTGCGGCCCGGTCAGCGCCTCGATCGCCGCGGCCTGGCTCACCGACGAGGGGCACGAGGTGGTCTGGCTCTGCACCACGGCCATCGCCGCGATCAGCGCGCGCGGCCCGGCGCCGTAGCCCACGCGCCAGCCGGTCATCGCATAGGCCTTCGACACGCCGTTGATCGTCAGCGTGCGCTCGCGCAGCCGCGGCTCCACCGCCGCCGGCGTGGCGAAGGCCAGGCCGTCGTAGAGGATGTGCTCGTAGATGTCGTCGGCCAGCACCCACACGCGCGGATGCCGCAGCAGCACCTCGCACAGCGGCTTCAATTGATCGGCGCCGTAGGCCGCGCCGCTCGGGTTCGAGGGCGAGTTCAGGAACAACCAGCGCGTGCGCGGCGTGATCGCCGCCTCGAGCTGCGCGGCCTCGAGCCGGAAGCCCTGCGCGTCGCCGCAGGGCACGCCGACCGGCACGCCGCCGCAGATGCGCACGATGTCGGCGTACGAGGTCCAGTAGGGCGCGGGCAGGATCACCTCGTCGCCCGGATCCAGGCTCGCCATCAGCGCGTTGAAGATCACCTGCTTGGCGCCCGCGCTCACGCTGATCTCGTCGAGGCCGAAGTCCAGCGCGTTGTCGCGCCTGAACTTGAGCTGCACCGCCGCCTTCATCGCCGGGCTGCCGTCGAGCACCGTGTAGCGCGTGTCGCCGCGCCCGATGGCGCGCACCGCGGCCTCGCGCACGTTGTCGGGCGTGTCGAAGTCGGGCTCGCCCGCGCCCAGCACGATCACCGGGCGGCCCGCGCGTTTGAGCGCATTGGCATGGTCGGTGATGCGCAGGATCGCCGACACGCCGAGCGCGCGCACGCGCTGCGCCGGCACGAAGTCCGAGGAAGAAGAGACGGCGGCAGCGGGACTCACTTGGCGTAGCTCTCCAGCGGCTTGTCGTTGGGCTCGAGCACCAGCTGCTTGAGCATCGCGCTCATCGGCAGGTTCAGGCTGGTGTTCTTCGGCGGGATCGGCGCCACGAACCACTTGGTGTAGAGGCGCTCGAGCTCGCCGCTCTTCATGAGGCGGCGCAGCGCGCCGTCGACCGCGGCCTTGAAGGCCGGGTCGTCCTTGCGGAACAGCAGCGCGATCGGCTCCGAGCCCAGCGGCTCGCCGACGATGCGGTAGGCCGTCGGGTTCTTCGAGTTCGCGATGATCCCGGCCAGCAGGTTGTCGTCGAGCACGAAGGCATCGGCGCGGCCCGACTCCATCAGCAGGAAGCTCTCGAGGTGGTCCTTGCCGAGCATGGTGTTGATGCTCACGTTGTTGCTGCGCTCGCGCTTGCGCAGCAGCTGCACCGCCGTCGTACCGGTGGAGGCCGACACGGTGCGGCCCGCGAGCTGGTCGAGCGTGGTGATGCCCGAGTCGACGCGCGTGGCCATGCGCACCTCGCTCACGTAGGTGGTGAGCGCGAAGGCCACCTGCTGCTGGCGCGCGAGGTTGTTGGTGGTGGGGCCGCAACCGATGTCGAGCGTGCCGTTCTGCACCAGCGGGATGGTGTTCTGCGCCGTGACCGCCATGTACTCGAGCTTCGCGGCCGGCACGATGTCCTTGAGCACGCGCTCGCACAGCTCCACGTGGTAGCCCACGTACTTCTCGCCCGCGCCCAGCATGTAGGCCATGGGCGGCGAGGCCTCGCGCACGCCGAGCACCGCCTTGCCGCTGGCGGCGATCTTCTCGAGCGTGCCCGCGGGCGCCGGTTGCTGCGCGCCGGCCGTGGCGGCCAGGGCCAGCAGCAGCGTGGCGGCCGCGGCCTTGAGCGGGTGCAGGGATGGAATGAAGTTCATGTCGTCGTCTCCTCGTCGTTGTGGTGGATGGTCAGGCAAGCGCGCAGGCATCCGCTCCGCGGCGACGCTCATGCGCCGCCGCGGCCGGTATGCCGTCAGAAAATCAGTCGCCGATGTCGAAGGTCACGCCTTGCGCCAAGGGCAGTGCCGTCGAATAGTTGATGGTGTTCGTCGCGCGGCGCATGTAGGCCTTCCAGCTGTCGGAGCCGGCCTCGCGGCCGCCGCCGGTTTCCTTCTCGCCGCCGAAGGCACCGCCGATCTCGGCGCCGCTCGGGCCGATGTTGACGTTGGCGATGCCGCAGTCGGAACCGGCGCACGAGAGGAAGCGCTCGGCCTCGCGCATGTCGAGCGTGAAGATCGACGACGACAGGCCCGCGCCCACCGCGTTGTGCTGCTCGATCGCCTCGTCGAGCGAGGCATAGCGCAGCACGTAGAGGATCGGCGCGAAGGTCTCGCGCAGCACCGCGCCGGCATGCGCCTTCAGTTCGACCAGCGCCGGGCGCGCGTAGTAGGCCTCGGCACCGCCGATGCCCTCGACGCGGCCGCCGCCATGCACGATCGCGCCGGCATCGCGGCTCTCGTCGAGCGCCTTCTGCATGCCTTCGAAGGCCGCGCGGTCGATCAGCGGACCGACCAGCGTGCCGGCCTCGCGCGGATCGCCGACCTTCACGCCGCCATACACCTTGACGAGGCGCGGCACCAGCTTGTCGTACACGCTCTCGTGCACGAACAGCCGGCGCAGCGTGGTGCAGCGCTGGCCCGCCGTGCCCATGGCCGCGAAGGCGATCGCGCGCAGCGTGAGATCGAGGTCGGCCGAAGGCGTGACGATGGCTGCGTTGTTGCCGCCGAGTTCGAGGATGGCGCGCGCGAAGCGGGCCGCGAGCTTGGGACCGACCTGGCGGCCCATCGCGGTGGAGCCGGTGGCCGACAGCACCGCCACGCGATGGTCGTCGACCAGCAGCTCGCCGATGTCGCGCTGGCCCAGCAGCAGGCCGAGCAGGCCCTCGGGCGCGTCGGCGCCGAAGCGCTCGATGGCGCGCGCGGCGATCGCATGCACCGCGAGCGCGGTCAGCGGCGTCTTCTCGGACGGCTTCCACACCACCGGGTCGCCGCACACCAGCGCCAGCGCCGCGTTCCACGACCACACCGCGACCGGGAAGTTGAAGGCCGAGATCACGCCGCACACGCCCAGTGGATGCCAGGTTTCCATCATCCGGTGCTCGGCGCGCTCGGTGGCCAGCGTGAGGCCGTAGAGCTGGCGCGAGAGCCCGACCGCGAAGTCGCAGATGTCGATCATTTCCTGCACCTCGCCCGCGCCCTCGGACGGGACCTTGCCGGCCTCGAGCGTGACCAGCCGGCCGAGGTCGCGCTTGGCCGCGCGCAGTTCCTCGCCGAGCAGCCGCACCAGTTCGCCGCGCCGCGGCGCCGGCACCGCGCGCCAGGCCTTGAAGGCCGCATGCGCGCGCGCGATGGTCTCGGTGGCCGCGGCCGGCGTGGTCTGCGCGACCTGCGCGATCACCTCGCCCGTGAGCGGCGAGCGCACCGTCAGCTCGCCGCCGACGTGGGACTCGCGCGGCACGCCCAGGCGCTGGAGCAGTTGTTCGACTTCGGAGGGCAGGGAGACGGAGGTGTGGACTTCGGACATGGGCGCGCTCCGCGGGGGAGTCGGGAAGAAAGAAGAAGGAAGGCGACCGGGGTCGGGGGAACCGCGCCAATATCTGCGAAGTGGGCGGGGTTGGCTAGTGAAAATATGGAAGGACTTGATGCGTTTGGGGAAGGAACTCGGCCGCCGGAGCTCGCCTGCGTATCACCCGCCACGCGCGTTCCTCGAAACGGCTCGCGCGCCTACGCACCGATTTGCGCCCGGCGCCGACGATGCGGCACCCTCACTTCGCCGCCCCTGCCATGAAGCTGATCCACACCCTCTATGCCGCGGTCCATGCGCTGATGGCGCTCGCCTTCGCCATCGCGTCGCTGGTTCTGATCGTGATCGCGGCGCGCGCCGGCTGGGGCGCGGTCGTGCACGACCTCGACCTGCCGGCGGCCGAGGCGATCATCGAGGCGGTGGGCCTGCTCGCGGCGGCTGTCGTGGCGCTGCAGATCTCCCAGACCGTGGTCGAAGAGGAGGTGGTGCGCGACGCCCACATCGGCGCGCCGACCCGGGTGCGTCGCTTCCTCTCGCGCTTCATGGTGGTGATCGTGGTGGCCGTCGCGGTCGAAGGGCTGGTCGCGACCTTCAAGGCGCGCGAGGCGCCGGAGCTGATGCTGCACGCGGCCGCCATGCTGGGCGCGGTCGGGCTGATGATGGCCGGCTGGGGCCTCTTCATCCGGCTCAACCGCTACGCCGAGGAACTGGAGCCCGAGGCGATGCAGGAAGCGAAGAACGAGGACCGCAAGCTCAAGCAGTGATCCTCTGCCCCGCCGGCGACCCCGCCAGGCTCTGCGCCGGCCGGCGCAGCGAGGCATCGAAGGGATTGATCCTCGGCCCGATCGCCACCGCCTCGCGCTGCAGCAGGTCGACCACGGTCGGCAGCCGGTCGGCATTGAGGCGGTCGGCGATGGTGCCCACGCTCAGCGCGGCCACGGCGCGGCCCTCGCGGTCGAGGATGGGCACGGCCACGCCGGCCATGCCCTCGAGCAGGCCGGTGTTGCGGCCCGCGAAGCCGCTCTGGCGCACGCGCTCGATCTCGGTGCGCAGGTAGACCTCGTCGTAGACGCCGTACTCGCGCACGCGCGAGAGGTTGAAGCGGATCACCTCCTCGCGCTCGCCCTCGGGCAGGAAGGCCAGGATCGCGAGCGCGCCCTGCCCCACGCCGAGCGCGATGCGCCCGCCGATGTCGCCGGTGAACGAGCGGATCGGGAACGGGCCCTCGCTGCGGTCGAGGCACACGGCGTCGAAGCCGCTGCGCACCAGCAGGAAGATGCTGTCGCCCAGGCTCGCGCACAGGCGCAGCAGCGCGGGCCGGCACAGGGTGCGCAGGTCGCCGGGATTGCCGGCGTTGGCCGCGAGCGCGAAGAACTCGATGCTCAGCCGGTACAGCTTGCTGCGCTCGTCCTGCTCGACCACGCCCTCGGCCATCAGCGACTGCAGCAGGCGGTGCGTGGTGGCCTGCGTGAGGCCGACGGCGCGCGCGATCTGGGTGACGCGGCCGCCCTCGGCCTGCACCACGCCGAGCGCCCGGATCACCGAAAAGATGCGCGGCACGCCGCCGCTGGCCGCGGTTGTGGTTTCCATGTCCCGTTTCCTTGGAATATGTCGATCTTGCTCGGGCCATCATATTCCATTGAACGGAATAAATTGAAGAAATATTCTGATTAATGGAATACCCGTGGCGATCTGGCGCGATCGTTGCAATAGAGTGACCCGAAAGCACTCACGCATCCATGGCCCCGGCGCCTGCGCGCCGGCCGTGGATTCCGACCCCCGACGAAAGGCGTTTCCATGTCATTCCTGCGGCTCAGCGACGTGTCCAAGTCCTATGGCGCCACCCGCGCGGTGACGGCCATGAACCTCACCGTCGAGAAGGGCGAGTTCGTCTCGCTGCTCGGCCCCTCGGGCTGCGGCAAGACCACCACGCTGCAGATGATCGCGGGCTTCGAGGCCGTGACCAGCGGCCGCATCGAGCTCGCGGGCCAGGACATCACGCATGCCAAGGCCAACACGCGCGGCCTGGGCATCGTGTTCCAGAGCTATGCGCTGTTTCCGCACATGACGGTGGCCGACAACGTGAGCTTCGGCCTCGAGATGCGCAAGATGCCGAAGGCCGAGCGCCGCGAGCGCGTGCAGCAGGCGCTGGCGCTGGTGCACCTCGAGGCGCATGCCGCGCGCTATCCGCGCGAGCTCTCGGGCGGCCAGCGGCAGCGCGTGGCGCTGGCGCGCGCGCTGGTGATCGAGCCGCCGGTGCTCTTGCTCGACGAGCCGCTGTCGAACCTCGACGCCAAGCTGCGCGAGGAGATGCAGTTCGAGCTGCGCCAGATCCAGCGCAAGGTCGGTACCACCACGGTGATGGTCACGCACGATCAGAGCGAGGCGATGTCGATCAGCGACCGCGTGGTGGTGATGGAAGGCGGCCGCGCGACGCAGATCGACCATCCGCACCGCGTGTACGAGCATCCGAGCACGCGCTTCATCTCGACCTTCGTGGGCAAGGCCAACCTGCTGCCGGGCCGGGTCACGGCCTGCGGCACCGGCAGCTGCAACGTGGCGGTCGGGCCGCTCGCGGTCGAAGTCGGCGAAGGTGGCTACGACAGCGGCGCCGCCGTGCTGATGAGCGTGCGCCCCGAGAAGCTGCAGCTGGTGCCCGCGGGCAGCGGCCGGCTCGACGGCACGGTGCGGGAGCGCTTCTTCCTCGGCAGCCAATGGCTCTACCGGCTCGCCACGCCGGCCGGCGAGCTGATGGTGCTGAGCCCCAACGACGGCCGCGCCGCGCTGGCCGAGGGCGACGCGGCCGGCATCGACTGGCCCGCGCACTGCACGCGCCTGTTGCGCGACGAAGCAGCGGTGGCGGCATGAGCGGCATCTCCCGCAAGGCCACGCCCTGGTGGCTCTCGGGCCCCGCGCTGGTGCTGTTCATCGCGCTGCTCGTGGTGCCGCTGCTGCTCACGGCCGTGCTGTCCTTCAACGTCTACGACCCGGCCAGCGGCCCGCGCACCGGCGAGTTCACGCTCGCGCACTACGCGCAGGTGTTCGGCGACGACTACTACCACGGCATCTTCTGGCGCACCTTCTGGATCTCGGCGCTGGTCACGCTGATCTGCGTGCTGATCGGCGCGCCCGAGGCCTATGTGCTGAGCCGCATGCGCAACCCCTGGCGCTCGGTGCTGCTGCTCGTGGTGCTGGCGCCGCTTTTGGTGTCGGTGGTGGTGCGCGCCTTCGGCTGGAGCATGCTGCTGGGCCCTGAGGGCGCGGTCAACGCGCTGCTGCAACTGGTGGGCATCGGCCAGGTGAAGATCCTCTACACCAGCGCGGCCGTGGTGATCGCGCTGGTGCACGTGATGCTGCCCTTCATGGTGATCCCGGTCTGGACCTCGCTGCAGAAGCTCGATCCCGGCGTGGAGAACGCGGCCCTCTCGCTCAATGCCACGCCCTTCACCACCCTGCGCCGCATCGTGCTGCCGCAGGTGATGCCCGGCATCCTCTCGGGCAGCCTGATCGTGTTCGGCCTCGCGGCGAGCTCGTTCGCGATTCCCGGCCTGCTCGGCGGACGCCGGCTCAAGATGGTCGCGACCGTGGTCTACGACGAGTACCTGAGCGAGCTCAACTGGCCGCTGGGCGCGGCCGTGGCGCTCACGCTGCTGGTGGCCAACCTCGTGGTGATGCTCAGCTACAACCGCCTGGTCGAAGGCCGCTACAAGAAAGCGCTGGGGTGATCGCATGAGCAGGAACGGCCCCATCGCCCTCGCGTTCAACGCGCTCGTCATCGCCTTCATGCTGGCCCCGCTGCTGGTGGTGTGCATCGTCGCGTTCACGCCCGAGAACACGCTGACCATCCCGACCACGCACTTCTCGCTGCGCTGGTTCGAGGCGGTGTTCGCGCACCCCGACTTCATGCAGTCGTTCTGGAACAGCCTGTGGCTCGCGCTGAGCGCGGCCACCATCGCGACGCTGCTCGCGGTACCGGCCGGCATGGCGATCACGCGCTACGACTTTCCGGGCCGCGACTTCCTCAACGGCCTGTTCCTGTCGCCGCTGATCATTCCGCACCTGGTGCTCGGCGTCGCGCTGCTGCGGCTGTTCGCGCTGGTGGGCGGCACCGGCAGCTTCGGCTGGCTGGTGATGGCGCATGCGCTGATCGTCACGCCCTACACGCTGCGGCTGGTGGTGGCGGCACTGGTGGGCTTCGACCGCAGCGCCGAGCAGGCCGCGCTCTCGCTGGGCGCGAGCCAGGCCACGGTGTTCCGCCGCATCACGCTGCCGATGATCCTGCCGGGCGTCACCGGCGGCTGGATGCTGGCCTTCATCAACAGCTTCGACGAAGTGACGATGTCGATCTTCGTCACCTCGCCGAGCACGGTGACGCTGCCGGTGCGCATGTACATGTACGCCACCGAGTCGATCGACCCATTGATGGCCGCGGTGTCGGCGCTGATGGTGGCCGTGACGGCCGTCGCGATGGTGGTGCTCGACCGGCTCTATGGCCTGGACCGCGTGCTGGTGGGGCGCAAGTAGATGGCGACCCATGCATTGCTGCATCGCGTGGCCGAGACCGGCCGCGCCACGGTGTCCTTCACGCTCGACGGCGCGCCCGCCTCGGCGCTGGCCGGCGACACGGTGCTGACCGCCGTGCTCACGCAGGCCGCCCGGCTGCGCCGCAACGAATTCAGCGACGCGCCGCGCGCGGGCTTCTGCATGATGGGCGCCTGCCAGGACTGCTGGATCGCGACCGCCGAGGGCGAGCGGCTGCGCGCCTGCTCCACCTTCATCGCGCCGGGCATGGCGCTGCTCACCGGGCGGGGCGAGGCATGACGACGACGGCACTTCCTCCCGTGATCGTCGGCGCCGGGCCGGCCGGCGTGCGCGCGGCACAGGCGCTGGTCGCGCATGGCTTGCGCCCGGTCGTGATCGACGAGGCCGCGCGCGCCGGCGGACAGATCTACCGCCGCCCGCCCGCCAACTTCGTCGAACGCGCGGCGGCCACGCTCTACGGCTTCGAGGCCGCGCGCGCGAAGGCGGTGCACGCGGCCTTCGACGGCCTGCGCGATCGCATCGACTACCGGCCCGACAGCCTGGTGTGGAACGCGCAGGGCGGCGTGCTCGACGTGCTGCACGGCCCCACGCGCAGCACCGCGCGCGTGCCGCATGGCCCGCTGATCGTGGCCACCGGCGCCACCGATCGCGTGCTGCCGCTGCCGGGCTGGACCCTGCCCGGCGTCTACACGCTCGGCGGCGCGCAGGTGGCGCTCAAGTTCCAGGGCTGCGCCATCGGGCAGCGCGTGGTGTTCATGGGCACGGGGCCGCTGCTCTACCTCGTGGCCTACCAGTATGCGAAGGCCGGCGCGCAGGTGGCGGCCGTGCTCGACACCGCGCGCCTCGCGGACCAGGTCGCGGCCACGCCCGCGATGCTGCGGCAGCCGGCGGTGCTCGCGAAGGGCGTCTATTTCGTCGCCTGGCTGCGCGCGCATGGCGTGCCGCTGCATGGCGGCGTGCGGCCGCTGCGCGTGCTCGGCGACGATGCCGCGAGCCGCGTCACCGGTATCGCCTGGCACGACGGCCGCGAGGAACGCCGCATCGACTGCGATGCCGTCGGCTTCGGCTACGCGCTGCGGTCCGAGACCCAGCTCGCCGACCTGCTGGGCTGCCGCTTCGAATTCGCACCGATGCACCGCGCTCACCTGCCGGTGCGCGATACGGCGGGCCGCTCGAGCGTGGCGGGCGTGTACCTCGCGGGCGATGGCGCCGGCATCATGGGCGCCGACGCGGCCGAGTGGGCCGGCGAGCGCGCGGCGCTCGCGCTGCTCGCGGACCAGGGCGTGGCCGTCGATGGCGCGCGCGCCGCGCTGCTCGAGCGCAAGCTCGACCAGCTGACGGGCTTTCGCCGCGGACTCGAACGCGCGTTTCCGCTGCCGCGGGACTGGGCCGCCAACGCACCCGACGAGCTCGTCGTCTGCCGCTGCGAGAACATCACGGCCGGCACGCTGCGCCAGACCGTCGCGGTCAACGGCGCCGACGAACTCAACCGCCTCAAGGCGCTGTCGCGCGTGGGCATGGGCCGCTGCCAGGGCCGCATGTGCGGCGTGGCCGCGGCCGAGATCCTCGCGCATGCGACCGGCCAGCCGCTCGCGCAGGTGGGCAGGCTGCGCGGTCAGGCGCCGGTCAAGCCGATACCGATCCGGCTCGTCACGCAGGCCCCCGCCGAGGGAGCGCGCGCATGAGCACCACCCGTACCCTGCGCTGCGACGTGGCGATCGTCGGCGGCGGCATCGTGGGTTCGTCGGCCGCGCTCGCGCTGCGGCGCATGGGCCTGGAGGTGGTGCTGCTCGAGCGCGACCTCTGCGGCTCGCGCTCCAGCGGCGTCAACTACGGCGGCGTGCGGCGCCAGGGCCGGCCCTTGAGCCAGCTGCCGCTGGCGCAACGCGCGCACCGCATCTGGGGCCGGCTCGGCGAACTGATCGGCACCGAGGGCGAGTACCAGCGCTCGGGCCATTTCAAGATCGGCCGCAGCGAGGACGACATGGCCGCGCTCGAACGCTACCGCGCGAGCGTGCGCGACGCCGGCTTCGACCTCGGGCTCGAGCTGGTGACGGGCACGCGGTTGCGCGAGCGCTGCCCCTGGCTCGGCGCGCGCGCGCTCGGCGGCTCGCTGTGCATCGAGGACGGGCAGGCCAATCCGCGGCTGGTGTCGCCGGCCTTCGCGCTCGCGGCACGCCAGGCGGGTGCGCAGGTGCTCGAGCGCCATCGCGTCGACGAGGTCGCGCACGACGGCACGCTGTTCCGGCTGCGCGCCACGCATGCCGAGGGCACGCTCGAGGTGCGGGCACCAGTGCTGCTGAACTGCGCGGGCGCCTGGTCGGGCCCGATCGCCACCCACTTCGGCGAGGCCGTGCCGCTGCAGTCGGGCCATCCCGCGATGGCCGTGACCGAGCCCCTGCCCTTCTTCATGGACTGGAGCCTCGGCGTCGAGGGCGGCGGCATCTACTGCCGCCAGGTCGCGCGCGGCAACCTCGTGCTCGGCGGCGGTGCCGGCATCGGGCTCGATGCCGAGCGCGCGCGTTCCGAGCGCGACGCGATCGCCACGCTGTCGACGCAGGCGATCGAGCTCTTGCCGCGGCTCGCGCATGCGCACTTCATCCGCACCTGGAGCGGCACCGAGGGCTACCTGCCCGACCGCCAGCCGGTGCTGGGGCCGAGCCGCACCACGCCCGGCCTGTTCCACGGCTTCGGCTTCGCGGGGGCGGGCTTCCAGATCGGCCCGGCGGCGGGCGAGGTGCTGGCCGAACTGGCGCGCGACGGCCGCAGCACCACGCCGATCGAGGCCTTCGCGATCGAGCGCTTCCTTCCCGACACGCGGGCCGAGCGGCCCGCCGAAGCCGCCGCATCGGCCTCGCACTGAACACGACCAGAGCAACCCACCGCAACCGCAGATCCACCCTCGACACCGAACGGAGAGTCCCACCATGGCACGACGCGAACGCACTTCCTTTTTCCTCACCTTCGCCGCCACCGCGGCGGCCGCCCTCGCGGGCTTCGGCGGCGCGGCCCACGCGCAGACGAAGACGCTCTACATCGGCATGAACGGCGGCACGATGGAGAAGGCGTACACGCAGTACGTCTTCCCGGCCTTCGAGAAGCTCTACGGCGCGAAGGTGGTGGTGGTTCCCGGCACCTCCTCCGACATCCTCGCCAAGGCGCAGGCCAACAAGGACCGGCCGCAGATGCACGTGATGTTCCTCGACGACGGCATCATGGTGCGCGCCATCGGCATGGGCCTGTGCCAGAAGCAGAAGCCCAATCCCTCGCTGGCCGAGATCTACCCGGCCGCGCGCTTCAAGGACGACATGGCCAGCGGCGTGAGCCTGGGCATGACCGGCCTGGCCTACAACGCGAAGATGTTCAAGGAGAAGGGCTGGGCCGCGCCCACCTCGTGGATGGACCTGGCCGATCCGAAGTTCAAGGGCAAGGTGGTGTTCCAGTCGATGTCGTCCTCGTCCTTCGGGCTGCACGGCTTCCTGATGTTCAACCGCATCCAGGGCGGCAACGACAGGAACGTGGAACCCGGCTTCAAGGCCTGGCCGACCACCATCGGCCCCAACGTGCTCGAGTACATCCCGAGCTCGGCCAAGCTCTCGGAGATGGTGCAGACCGGCGAGGCCGCGATCTTCCCGCTCACGCCGACGGCCGTGGCCGCGCTCAAGGTCAAGGGCATCCCGGTGGAATACGCGCCGCCCAAGGAGGGCGCGGTGGTGCTGATGGTGGGCCAGTGCGTGATCGCCAACAACAGCGAGCCCGAGCTGTCGCAGAAGCTCGCCGAGTTCCTGCTGAGCCCGCTGGCGCAGGCCAACGTGCTGCAGTACGGCGCGCAGATCCCGACCAATCCCAAGGCCCCGGCCGTGGGCGAGGGCGCGACGCAGGTGGCCGAGATCAACCAGTGGATGAAGAGCGCCATCACCATCGACTGGGAGAGCATCAACGCCAACCGGCCGGCCTGGAACGCGCGCTGGAACAAGACGATCGAGAAGTGACCGGCGCTTTTCGGTGAAGTGGCTCAGCGCGTGCGGCGCAGCAGCACCGGCAGGCACAGCAGGTAGAGCGAGGCACCCGCGAGCCACACGATGCCCGGAAAGCGCGCGCGGAACGCGAAGTACAGCGGGCTGATCAAGAGCGGCCCGAACACCGCGGCCAGGCTGGTGATGCTCGCGAGCACGCCCTGCAGCCGACCCTGCTGCGCCTCGCCCACGCGCGCCGACAGCGTGGCCTGCAGCGCGGGCGCGCAGACGCCGCCCATGCACAGCAGCGGCAGCAGCGCGATGGCCATCCAGCCCTGGGAGGCGAAGGCGATCAGCGCATAGCCGGTGCCGTCGGCGATGGTGCCGACGGCGATCGCCGCGCGCTCGCCCCAGCGCTCGACCAGCGGGCCCGCCGCGAAGCCCTGCACCAGCGCATGGAGCAGGCCGAAGACCGCGAGCGAGAAGCCGACCATGGTGCCGTTCCAGGCATAGCGGTCCTGGCCGTAGAGCACCCAGGTGGTGCCCGCGACCTCGCCCACCAGCACCAGCAGCAGGAACACGCCGAGCAGCGGCAGCAGCGCGGGGAAGCTCGTGGCCCATCGCAACGGCGCGAGCGGATGCAGCACGCCGCGGTCGAAGGGCTGCGCGGCGAGCGCCGGCGGCCGCGATTCGCGCAGCACCAACAGGCCGACCAGGAAGGTCAGGCCGTTGAGCGCGGCCGCCGCGATGAAGGGCAGGCGCACGCCGTGGTCGCCGAGCACGCCGCCGAGCGCCGGCCCCGCGATGAAGCCCAGCCCGAAGCAGGCGCCCATGCGGCCGAACCAGCGTGCGCGCTGGTGCTCGGGCGTGAGGTCGGCGATGGCGGCCGAGGCCACGGCCATGCTCGCGCCGGTCATGCCGGCGATCGCGCGGCCCACGAACAGCAGCCACAGCGAGGGTGCGAAGGCCATGAACAGCGCGTCGATCGCCGCGCCCAGCACCGAGACCAGCAGCACCGGCCGGCGGCCGAAGCGGTCGCTGAGCGCGCCGAGCACGGGCGCGCAGAGGAACTGCATCAGCGCGTAGAGCGAGAGGAAGGCGCCGAAGTGCCAGCCGAGCTCGCCGCCGTGGCCGACCTCGCGCAGCAGGCTCGGCACGATCGGCATGACCAGGCTGATGCCGATGGCATCGAGCGTGACGATCGCCAGGATCACCGCCTGCGCATGGCGGCCTCCGGCGAATGGAATGGAATTGGAGGACATGTTGGAATTTATCGTTGATAAGGAATTATCAGCGATAAATTTTGGGCTGTGAAGTACCCTCCCGGATCGACACCCGGCAAGCACATCTGAATGAAACTGGACCGCGAAGCGATCCTCGAGGCGGCACTCTCGCTGCTCGACGAGGTCGGCATGGACAAGCTCAGCACCCGGCTGCTGGCCGAGAGGCTGGGCGTGCAGCAGCCCGCCCTCTACTGGCACTTCAAGAACAAGCGCGCGCTGCTCGACGCGATGAACGGCGAGATCCTGCGCCGCAGCCATCACCGCAAGCTGCCGCTGCCCGACGAGTCGTGGGAGAGCTTCCTGCGCGAGAACGCGCGCAGCTTCCGGCGCGCGCTGCTGGCGCGGCGCGACGGCGCGCGCCTGCATGCGGGCTCCGAGCCCGACCCGGGCGACCTCGACATGGTCGAGGCCCAGCTCGCGGCCGTGGTGCGCCTGGGCGTGCCGCCCGCGCAGGCGATGACCCTGCTGATCGCGCTGGGCCGCTACACCGTGGGCTGCGTGCTCGAGCAGCAGGCGACGCCGGCCGACGCGGCGATGCAGCAGCAGACGCTCGATGCCGCCGCGGCCTCGCGGCCGTTGCTGGCGGAGGCTTTCGCGACCTACCGCGCGGCCGGGCCCGATGCGCTGTTCGAGATCGGCGTGGACCTGATGCTTGAAGGCGCGAAGGTGCGGCTCGAAGAAGCCGCCGACCGGGGACGCGCCCCGGCTGCTGCCTTGCGTTCGAAGAAGGAAAACCGTTCACGCTGAGCTTGTCGAAGCGCCGCGCGAGGCTTCGACAGGCTCAGCCCGAACGGTTCCTGGAGCGCTCTCAGCGCCCGGCTTCCGCGCGGATCCAGCCCGCCGCCTTCTCCGCCATCATCAAGGTGGGACTGTTGGTGTTGCCGCTCGTGATGGTCGGCATCGCGCCCGCATCGACCACGCGCAGGCCCTGCACGCCGCGCACGCGCAGCCGCGCGTCGAGCACCGCCATCGGATCGTTGTCGGCGCCCATCCTGGTGGTGCCCACCGGATGGAAGATGGTGGTCGCGATGTCGCCGGCCAGGCGCGCGAGGTCCTCGTCGCTCTGGTACTGCACGCCGGGCTTCCATTCCTGCGGCTTGTACTTGGCGAGCGCGGGCTGCGCGGCGATGCGGCGCGTCACGCGCAGCGAGTCGGCCGCCACCTTGCGGTCCTCGTCGGTGCTCAGGTAGTTGGGCGCGATCGCGGGCGCGTCCTCGAAGCGCTTCGAGCGGATGCGCACCGTGCCGCGGCTCGTGGGGTTGAGGTTGCACACGCTCGCGGTGAAGGCCGGGAAGGCGTGCAGCGGCTCGCCGAAGGCATCGAGCGACAGCGGCTGCACGTGGTACTGGATGTTGGGCCACTCGCGATCGCTCGAGCTGCGCGTGAAGGCGCCGAGCTGCGAGGGCGCCATGCTCATCGGGCCGCTGCGGCTCATCACGTACTCCAGGCCGATGCGCGCCTTGCCGAACAGCGAGGAGGCCAGCACGTTGAGCGTGGGCGCGCCGTCGATCTTGTAGACCGCGCGGATCTGCAGGTGGTCCTGCAGGTTGGCGCCGACGCCGGGCGCGTCGACCGCCACCTCGATGCCGTGCTGGCGCAGCAGCTCCGCCGGGCCGATGCCCGAGAGCTGCAGGATCTGCGGCGAGCCGATGCTGCCCGCGCTCAGGATCACCTCGCGCGTGGCATGCGCCGTCACCATCTCCTGGCCGTTCCAGATCCGCGCGCCGGTGCAGCGCTGCGTGCCGTCGGCCTGCCGCTCGATCACCAGCTGCGAGACCTGCGCGCCGGTCCAGAGCTCGAAGTTGGGCCGGCCGTAGCAGGTGGGCCGCAGGAAGGCCTTGGCCGTGTTCCAGCGCCAGCCGTTCTTCTGGTTGACCTGGAAGTAGCCCACGCCCTCGTTGCTGCCGCGGTTGAAGTCGGTGGTGTGCGGCACGCCGGCCTCGACCGCGGCGGCCGCGAAGGCATCGAGGATGTCCCAGCGCAGCCGCTGCTTCTCGACCCGCCATTCGCCGCCCGCGCCGTGCATCTCGTCGGCGCCGAGGTAGAAGTCCTCGTGCTTCTTGAAGGCCGGCAGCACGTTCTGCCAGCGCCATTCCTCGTCGCCGGTGAGCGCGGCCCACTGCTCGTAGTCGCGCGACTGGCCGCGCATGTAGATCATGCCGTTGATGCTCGAGCAGCCGCCCAGCGTCTTGCCGCGCGGATAGCGCAGCACGCGGCCGTTGAGGCCGGCATCGGGCTCGGTGCTGTAGAGCCAGTCGGTGCGCGGGTTGCCGATGCAGTAGAGGTAGCCGACCGGGATGTGGATCCAGTGGTAGTCGTCCTTGCGGCCGGCCTCGACCAGCAGCACGCGCTTGTCCTTGTCGGCGCTGAGCCGGTTCGCGAGCAGCGCGCCGGCGGTGCCGGCGCCGATGACGATGTAGTCGAAGGTGGTGTCGTTGTCTCTCATCTTTGCTTTCTCTTTTCTGGCGTGTGCTCTCAGGGTTGGACGGTCATGGTTTCGGGCACGCCCTCGCCGAAGACCTCGGGCGCGTACATCGCCTCGGCGCGCACGGGCGGCAGCCTGAATTCGCCCGCGTTGTTCAGGCGCACGGTGTACTCCACGCGCCATTGGCCGCGCGGCACGTAGCGGAAATAGGCGCGCCAGCTGTCGGTGGCGCGCTCGACGTGGCTGGGCCAGGCCCAGCCGCCTTGCGTCTCGCCCTGCCGCGCCAGGCTGCTCTCGCGGCCCAGGCCGCGGCCGAGCTGGCTGGCACCCGAGGGCACGGCGTCGCGCACCACCACCCAGGTCTGCGCGGCCGTGGATTCGAGATCGAGCCGCACGCGGTAGACGTCGCCCACCGACCACCGGCCCTTGCGCTTCCGCTCCACCGGCGTGACGCTGCGGCGCACCGACAGGCCGTGCGCGAGCGGCTGCGCATTGCGCGTCGCGGCCAGCGCGCTGACGACGGCCCAGGGCTTGCCGCCGCCTTCGTGGCGCAATTGCAGCGTGCCTTGCGCGCCCTGCGCGGGCCAGGGCAGCAGCATGTCGGGCGCCTTCGCATCGGTCCAGGCGGCCTCGCGCGTCGCGCGGCCCAGCGCCGCGCGCGTGACGCCGTCGACCGGTCCGGCCTCGAACTGCTGCTGGAAGTTGCGCAGCGCCACGGTGCTCCAGGCATTGCCGGTGGTGGTGCTCCAGCGGCCCGCGCTCTGGCGGCCGACCAGGCCCTGCACGATCAGCGGCGCATCGGCCTTCCAGGCCGCATCGGTGCGCGCCCATTGCTGCGCCAGCAGCGCCATGCGCGCGGCCGTGCTGTCGCCGCTCCACATGAACCACCACCAGTGCAGCGCCGGCTCGTCGCGCCAGCGCATGCGCGTGCCCTGCACGTCGAAGCGGCCGCGCAGCTGCGCGCCGGCCTCGGCCAGCGCGGCATCGCGCACGGCGTCCGCGGGCATGGCCAGCAGCGTGCGCGACCAGTCGACCAGCGACTGCGCCGAGAGCGCAGCGACGGACTGGGGCCGCAGCACGATGTTCCGGCGGCCCTGCTCGACCAGCGTGGCCTGCGCGGCGAGCTGCTGCGATTCGAGGTAGTTGCGCGGCGCCCAGTCCTGCGCCTCGAGGCGGCCTTCGAGCAGCGACTCGAGCGCATCGAGCATGCGGCGGCGCTGCGCCTCGGGCACCGGCCAGCCCTTGGCCTGCGCGATGTCGAGCAGCTGCACCGTGAGCATCTCGCTGCCCGGCAGCGTGGGCTCGGGAAAGTAGCGCGCCAGGCCCTTGTCGTCGATGTACTTCGGCAACTGCGCCATCAACCGGTCCCAACTCGCGCGGTCGTCGAGCGAGACGAAGCGCGAGCTCTGCTGCTCGAGGCACATGTACGGGTACTGCGCCATCCAGCGCATCGATTCGGCGAGCGCGGCATCGACCAGGCTGGACTGCAGCGCGACGCGCACGCCGCCGACCAGCGGCACCGCATCGCGCGGCTGCGCCACGGGCACGGCACCCGCGTCGGCCACCGGCAGCAGCATCGACTGGCGCACCGTGGCGTTCAGCGCGGGCACCACGCGCTGCACGATCTCCAGCGCGTCGCGCTCGTCGACGCCGGCCCCCCGGCCCTGCGCACCGATGCGCCAGCGCAGCGCGCCCGCGCCGCCCGGCACGGCCACGGGCCACAGCACTTCCTGCGTCTGGCCGGGCGCGAGCTGCAGCCGGCGCTCGATCTTCAGGCCGCGCGCGGCCAGTGCCTCGGCGGGCACGATCTCGCGCGCGCCCGACCATTCGTCGCCGGGCTCGACCGCGGCCTCGGCCTTGAGCACCGCGGCGAGCGCTGCCTTGCCGGTGTTGCGCAGGCTGAGCTTCTGCACGATCGCATCGTCCGCACGCAGCAGCTCGGGCAGGCCGCTGAAGATCTGCAGCGGCTGGGTGCTGACGAGCGTGGCCTCGCCCTCGCCGAACTGCGCCTCGCCCGCGCTCGCGATGGCGACGATGCGGAACTGGGTCAGCGCGTCGTTGAGCGGCACGGTGGCGCGGGCGATGCCCTGGGCGTCGGTGCGCAGGTCGGTGCGCCAGAGGACGAGCGAGGAGAAATCGGAGCGTGTCGGGGGCGCGTCGCCGCCGTCGAGCCCCGCCGCCCTGCCGGCCGCCATCATCGCCGCGGGAGCCGGCACCACGCCGGGCATGCTGCGCGCGGCCTCGTCGTAAGGCCGGTGCGTGGGCTGCCATCCGAGGTCCACGCCGCGCAGCAGCCCGGCATCGAGCGCGCCGCCGCGCACCGAATTGCCGCGCTGGGCGAACATCGCCTTCGCGAGCGCCCAGGTCCCGTTGGGCTTGAGCGCGAGCAGTGCCTGGTCGACCGCCACCAGCGTGACGCGCGCATCGGCCACGGCCCGGCCGGCGGCATCGCGCACCGCGACCTCCACCGGCACCTGCGCGCGTGGCCGCGCATCCGTGGCCGCGGGCCGCACGCCCACCGAGAGCGTCCATGCATCGGGCCGCACCCGCAGGTCGGCGCGCTGCGCGCTCGACAGCGGCTCGTCCTTGCCCGCGCCCTGCAGCGGATACACGTAGCGCGCGGACAGGGCCACGTTGGGCGCGTGCTGCGCGGCGAGCGGCAAAGCGATGCGCTGCTGCAGCGCCGAGAGCGCATGCACGCTCGCGCTCATCACGCCCTCGCGCTCGACGGTCAGCAGCAGATGGGCCGGCAGGCGCTCGGGGCGCGCGACGACGATGGCCGTGTCGCCGGGGCCGAAGTCCGGGCCGTTGTCGACCTGCAGCGCGTCGCGCGCCAGCGCCTCGCGCCAGCCTAGCGACCAGCGGTTCTCGAGCATCGCGGTGCGCACGATCGCTCGGCTGTGCCTGAGCGAATCGGCGCTGGCCTCGAACAGCCAGTGTTCGGCGACCTGTGCCCCCTGCGCATCGTCGGGCAGTCGCCATTCGCAAGCCCATTGGCCCTGGGCGTCGGTGCGCGCGCTGCACACCTGCGTCTCGGGGCCCAGATCGACGATGCTGTACTGGCCGCCGTTCCAGTCCCGCCGCACGGGCCTGACGCGCACCGTGACGGGTTCGTCCGCCACCGGCCGGTCCCTGTCGTCGAGCGCGATGCCTTCGATCGCCTGCGGCCGGTCGCGCTCCTTCGCGCGCACGCGCAGGCCGAGCTTCATGCGGTCGGGCCACAGCATGGCGGCACTGCCGACGGTCTGCGTCTCGCCGTTCGGGTCCTGGAACTTCAACTCCGTCTGCAGCAGCATCGGGCGCTCGAGCGGCGGCGCGGCGAGACGGATGCGCGCCTTGCCGTCTCGATCGAGCCGCGCCTGTTCGGCCGGGATGGCCGGCGGCATCGCGCGGCCCTGGGCGGTCTCCGCGTCGTAGAAGGAATAGCCTTCGCGCGGCGCGCGCACCTGCGCGAGCCAACTCTGCTTGACCTCGACGGGCAGTCCCACCGCGGCACCGCCCGCGAAGTAGGCCAGCCGCGCATCGAGCTGCGCCACCTGCGTGTCGCGCTCCCAGAAGGCCTTCGCCTGCAGGGCCGCGTCGAACACCGGCGTGCGGAACTCCTCGACCTGGAACTGCGTGCCGCCGAGCCGGCTGCCGGCCTGCGACAGGCTCACCGTGTAGTCGCCGAGCCGGGCATCGCGCGGGATCGTCCATGCGCTCGTGGCGCTGCCGTCGGCGCCGAGCATCGCGCTGGTGGCGAAGACCTTCTCGCCCGCGCCATGGCGGATCTCGATCTCCACCGCGCCGCGCGGCGGCAGGGC
This sequence comes from Variovorax sp. FG153, assembly GCF_057809595.1. Lineage (NCBI taxonomy): Bacteria > Pseudomonadati > Pseudomonadota > Betaproteobacteria > Burkholderiales > Comamonadaceae > Variovorax > Variovorax sp. FG153. The sequence continues at coordinate 95,319 of NZ_JBMDKG010000020.1, read as the reverse complement.
GAAGCCGCGGCTTTCCAGCAACCGCACCACGTGCTGCATGCCGACGGTCTCGCCGGCCTTGAAGAGCGTGCGGTCGAGCACCGTGTGGGCGCGCAGGTTGCGCGCGGCGCCGCCCGTGGCTTGATATCCGTACCAGTTCGCCGGCACCTGCATCACGGCCATGTCGTTGCCGGCGCGCACCACCACCCAGGCGCCGTTGGCATAGCCGGCGTCGCTGCAGGCGAGCCGGCCCCGCAGCGCCTCGCCGGGCTGCGCCAGGCCCTGCGCGTCGGTCCTGCCGCGCCAGAGCAGTTCGCGCTTGCAGGAATAGATCGCCACCTCCGCGGCCGCCACCGGCAGCGCGGTGTCGAGCGCGGTCACCCAGACCGACGAGGCGCCGATGTCGCTGAAGCGCGCATCGGGGTTGAGGTTGGTGGCCTGCACCACCGTGTAGCGCTGGAACGGCCCGGGGTCCGGCCGCTCGCCCGGCAAGGGCTTGCGGTTGCCCATGTAGTCGGAGAAGGCCGCGCTGTCGGCGCGCACCACGTGCAGGCCGGGCGCTGTCAGCGGCACGCCGACGAACTCCATCGCGCCGCCCTGCGTGGGAATGGTCGAGGTGCGCGGCGCGCCGGCCTTGTCGTCCAGCGGCGTGGCGGGCCAGGCGTTCGACCTGCGGGCCTGCAGCAACTCGATCGCATAGGCCTCGATGCCCTCGCCCATCTCGCCGCCGAAGCGCCACTGGCGCACCGGCAAGGACTTTTCAGCGCGACGCACCGCGAAGGCCGCGACCGCGCCGCCGCTACCCGGCTGCCACGGCATGACCGACTGCGCATGGACGGCGCCCAGATAGGGCGGCAGCTGCACGAAGGCGACGCTTCGCGGGAACTCGCCGGCGTTGGCGAGCGGCCGGCCCAGCGTGTCGCGCAGTTCGGCCGGCATCCGCAGGCTGTAGCGGCTGTCCTCGCCGAAGCCCGCCGCGGCAGGCGTCGCCGTCAGCTGCGTCGTCTCCTGCGGCTGGCGCCAGGCGGGCATCGGGGTCAGCGGCATGTCCCGGCCCGCCGGGTCCACGAGCCGAACCTGCCGCGCGGCCTCCAGCGACAGCGGCGCCGAGAACACGATGTTCAGCGACAGGCGCGGGTCGCAGGCCTCGCGGCCCCTGGGATGTTCGAGGACGGTGCAGCCGACGCGGGCGGTGAAGGGCGGACGCACGCGATAGCTGAAGGACCGCGGCTCGCCGTCCTGGACGAACCGCAGCACGGCGCCCTCCGGCACCGGCTGCGCGCAGCGCAGGCCGAGTGCGAAATTGCGCGATCCGCGCTCGCGGCGCGCGGTCTCGAGCGCAGCCTCGAGCGCCGCCCCGGTCACGGCCACCGCGGGTTGGCGCCGCACCCGGTCGCCGTCGTGCACCTCGCAGGCGAAGCCGGCCGCCAGCGTTGGCGCAGCTTCGGCCGGCTGCGGGTCATGGTGGCGCAGCAGGACGACCTGATCGGGCGCGATCTCCGATCCCTCGGCCGGCTCGCTGCTGAAGAAGCCGTAGGGCCCGGCGACGAAGCCGGCCATCGACGGCGTGCTCACCGCCTCGCCAGCCAAGGTCTTCAACCCCGGCTTGAACACCACGCGGCAACGCGTGCCGCCGCGCACGTCCTGCGCGAACTCGAAGGCCCAGGCGCGCGGCCCGATCCAGCGGGCGCTGCCCGCCGGCGTCCGCGGCGTGCACTGCACGCTCGCGGGTTCGGCACCGTCGTCCTGACCCAGCGGCACCATGTCGGCGTCGAAGCGCACCGCCACCTGCCGCACGTCGCGCGCCTCGCCCTGCGGGCTCACCGACAGCACGCTGGCCGCATGCAGCGGCGGCGTCGCGCAGGCCGCCAGCAACGCGGCCAGCACGGCCATCGGCCAAGGGGTTCGACGGGATGCCTCGCGAGAAGTCGCAGCCATGGTTCCTCCGTTCTTCGTGAAGTCTTGTGCCCGCGGATGCGCAAGGCCTGCGCTCCGTCCACCCCTCCTGGGGATCACGGCGACTCTACGAAAGAAAGGTTTCAGCGAAAGCGGCATCGACCCGCCCCGGTGACGGCGAAAGATATTTCACGGACTGATGGATGCGGCGACTGCTCCATGGCCATCATTGGGCCCAATCCACGAGGGGAAAGCCAATGAATTCGGTTCGCCCAGCGTATAAACCTGCCTTATATGACTGCCGCCGCCCCGATGGACCTCCAGATCCTGCGCGCCTTCGTGCTGGCCGCGCGCGAAGGCAGCGTCTCGCGCGCCGCCGCCAGGCTGCACCTCACGCAGCCCGCCGTGAGCCTGCAACTCAAGCGCCTGGCGGAGGACACCGGCCTGCAACTGTTCACCCGCACGCCGCACGGGCTGGCGCTCACGGCCGACGGCGCGGCGCTGCTGCCGCAGGCCGAGCGCGTGCTGGCCGCGGTGGGCGACCTGCAGCAGGCGGCGCGCAACCTGCAGTCGACGGTGCGCGGCGCGCTGCGCATCGGCACCATCCTCGATCCCGAATTCACGCGCCTGGGCATGTTCCTGCGCGAGCTGGTCGAGTCGGCGCCGCAGATCGAGACCGAGCTGCGCCACGGCATGAGCGGCACGGTGCTGGCGCAGGTGCTGCGCGGCGAGCTCGACGTGGGCTTCCATCTCGATGCGGACGGCGATGCGGACGGCGGCGATGCCGCGCTGGCCGCGCGCACCCTCACGCGCTTCACCTACCGCGTGGTCGCGCCGGCCGGCTGGGGACCTCAGGTGACGGGGCGCGACTGGAAGGCGCTGGCGGCGCTGCCCTGGCTCGCGACGCCGCCCGAATCGGCGCACCACCGGCTGCTCGAGCGCGTGTTCGGGCCGCTGGGCCTGGCGCCGCGCCGGGTGGCGCTGGTCGACCAGGAGGCCTCGATGCTCGACCTGCTGAAGTCGGGCGTGGGCCTGAGCCTCTTGCGCGACTCGATCGCGATCCGCGAGAGCCAGGCCCACGGGCTGGTGCTGGCCGACCGGGTGCAGCTCGACTGCGCGCTGCGCTTCGTGTCGCTGGCGGCGCGGCGCAACGAGCCGGTGATCGCGAGTGCCTGGGATGCGCTGACGCGCGCCTGGAGCTGAGCCTCCAAAAGGTTTCACGAAAAGTTAAGAAAGGCCTCAGGAAAAACGGCGTGCTTCCCTACGTAATCCAGGGTTCGGTCGCACATGGCGCCCCGGGGCCTACGGTTAGGATGCGCGCTGCATTTTGAAACCTTTGGTTCGTTTCGCTCCTCCTTCCTCCTCTTCCCACCCGCCCCCCGGACCATGCCCTCCACCACGACGCCTGCCGACAGCCCCGCTGCAGCCGACGTCGGCGCGAGTCCCCGCATCGAGTCGCGCGAACAGGACGGCCGGCGCTGGATCGTGGCGAGCGGCCGCTGGACCACGCTGGCGATGTCCTCGGCCGCCGACTGGCAGGCGCTCGCGAAGAGCCTGGACGCGCTGCCCAGGCAGGACGATGCGGCCTGGGACCTGCGCCCGATCGCGCAGCTCGACCACATCGGCGCGCAGTTGCTGTGGGAGCGCTGGCGCCACGACTGGCCGGCCACGCTCGAGCTGGCGCCGCGGCACAAGGCGGTGCTCGACCAGGTGGCGCAATACACGGTCGGCACGCCCGAGGAACCGGCCAGGACGCTGACCGAGCGGCTGCGCGACTTCTCGCACAACGGCCCGCGCGCGATGGGCGTGGTGCGCGACTTCGTCGGGCTGATCGGCCAGCTCACGATCGACGTCGGCAAGCTGCTGGCGGCGCCGCACCGCGGGCCCTGGCGCGACTTCTCGGGCCACCTCTACCAGTTCGGCGCGACGGCGCTGCACATCACGGCGCTGGTCGGCCTGCTGATCGGCGTGGTGCTGGCCTACCTGATCTCGCAGCAGCTGCGCCAGTACGGCGCCGAGACCTTCGTGGTCAACATCCTCGGCCTGTCGCTGGTGCGCGAGCTCGGCCCGGTGCTCGCGGCGGTGCTGATCGCGGGCCGCTCGGGCTCGGCGATCACGGCGCAGATCGGCGTGATGCGCGTGACCGAGGAGCTCGACGCGATGCGCGTGATGGGCATCCCGCACGGCTTTCGGCTGGTGATGCCGCGCGTGCTGGCGCTCGCCATCGCGATGCCGCTGATCAGCCTGTGGACCTCGATGGCGGCGCTCCTGGGCGGCATGCTCGCGGCCGACGCGGCGCTCGACATCTCGCCGGCCTATTTCCTCTCGGCGCTGCCGCGCGCGGTGCCGATCGCCAACCTCTGGCTGGCCACCGCCAAGTCGGCGGTGTTCGGCATCCTGATCGCGCTGATCGGCTGCTACTTCGGCATGAAGGTCAAGCCCAACACCGAGAGCCTGGGGCGCGGCACCACCTCGTCGGTCGTGACCTCGATCACCGCGGTGATCCTGGTCGACGCGCTGTTCGCCGTGCTGTTCAAGGGCATCGGGTTCCGCGGATGAACGCGCAGGCCACGCCTTCCACCGCCGCGCCCGAGACCGTGGTCGACATCCGCCGGCTGTGGACCGTGTTCAGGAACACCGACGGCGAGCAGGTGGTGCACCGCGACCTCGACCTGCGCATCGCGCGCGGCGAGGTGCTGTCGCTGGTCGGCGGCTCGGGCACCGGCAAGACGGTGCTGCTGCGCCAGATCCTCGGCCTGGAGAAGCCCTCGAAGGGCACGGTCGAGGTGCTGGGCCAGGCGCCCGGCGAACTCAGCGCGGCGGGCGCGGCCAACGTCGGCATGCTGTTCCAGCACGGCGCGCTGTTCTCGGCCTTCAGCGTGCTCGAGAACATCGCCTTTCCGCTGCGCGAGCTCAAGCTGCTGCCCGACGAGCTGATCCGCAACGCGGCGCTGGTCAAGCTGCAGATGGTGGGCCTGGAGCCGCGCCATGCGAACCGCAGCCCGGCCGACCTGTCGGGCGGCATGATCAAGCGCGTGGCGCTGGCGCGCGCGCTGATCATGGACCCGCCGCTGCTGCTGCTCGACGAACCCACGGCCGGCCTCGATCCCGAGGCCTCCGACAGCTTCTGCGACCTGCTGCGCGGGCTGCACCGCGAGCTCGGCCTCACGGTGGTGATGGTCACGCACGACCTCGACACGCTGTTCGACCTCAGCACCCGCATCGCGGTGCTGGCCGACCAGAAGGTCATCGTGAGCGGTACCGCGCGCGAGGTGATCGCCTACCCGCATCCCTTCATCCACGAGTACTTTCTCGGTGGGCGCGGCCAGCGCGCCCTGGAGGCGCTGCACGACAAACCCGCCCCCGAATCACATGCGCCGCGGCTCGGGGCCGGCGGCGCCGAAAGGTAGTCCATGGAAAACAAGGCCCATGCCCTCGCCGCCGGAGCCTTCGTGCTCGGCCTGCTCGCCGTGCTCGTGGGACTGGTGGTCTGGTTCACGCGCGACAGCACCGTGCGCAACATCTACGAGCTCTCCACGCGCGACCCGGTCAGCGGCCTGCAGCCGCAGGCGATGGTGCGCTACCGCGGCATCGCGGTCGGCAAGGTCACGCTGATCGACTTCGACCCCAAGGTGAAGGGCAACGTGCGCGTGCGCATCACGGTGGACGAACGCGTGCCGCTGACCACCTCGAGCTTCGCCACGCTGAGCTACCAAGGCGTGACCGGCCTGGCCTTCATCGCGCTGGACGACAAGGGCGAATCGAACGTGGCGCTCAAGCCCGACAACGGCGACCCGCCGCGCATCCCGCTCAAGCCCTCGATGCTGGCCCAGTTGCAGGACCGCGGCGAGGCGATCATCAACCAGGTCGAGGAGGTGACCAAGCGCGCCAACCGCCTGCTCAACGACGACAACCAGAAGCGCGTGGCCGATGCGCTCGAGAACATCGCGGCCGCGACCTCGAGCGCCAACCAGCTGATGCAGCGCCTCGACGGCACCGTGAAGACCGGCGTCGCCCCCGTGCTGCAGCGGCTGCCCGACACGCTCGATTCGGTGAAGAAGGCCGCGGGCGACGTCTCGCGCGTGGCGAACAACTTCAACGGCACCGTGACCCGGCTCAACGCACCCGACGGACCGGTGCAGCGCCTGGGCGACGGCACCAAGGCGCTGGCGCAGGCGGTCGATTCCTTCAACGCCGCCACGCTGCCGCGCGTGAACCGCGTGGCCGACGACACCTCGCACGCGGTGCGCCGGCTCGGCCGCGCGGCCGACAGCATCAACGACAACCCGCAATCGCTGCTGTTCGGCAACGGCGGCGCGGCGGCCGGACCGGGCGAGCCGGGCTTTTCGCCGCCGCCCGCCTCGGGCAACGGCGCCCGGCCCTGAGGCACCGGCATCCACGATGGCAGGACAACGACCATGAAGAACGCCACGCATCCCCTTCTCGGCCTTGGCCTCGCGCTGCTGCTGGCCGGCTGCGGCGCGCTGCCCGACAAGCCCCAGCGCGCCACGCTCTACGACTTCGGTCCCGGGCCGATGGCGGCGCAGCAGGCGAGCAGCGCACCGACGGCGCAGACCATGATCGCGCTGCCCGAGATCGAGGCCAGTCCACGGCTCGACGGCACGCAGATCCTCTACCGCCTCGGCTATGCCGACGCCAACGAACTCAAGCCCTACGGCCAGTCGCGCTGGAGCCTGTCGCCCGCGCAGCTGCTGCGCCAGCGGCTGCGCGACACGCTGGCCGAGCGCCGCACCGTGCTCGGCCCCGAGGAGAGCGCGACCATCGCGCGCGCCGAGGGCCGCGTGCCCGACACGCTGCGTCTCTCGCTCGACGAGTTCAGCCACTACTTCGATTCGCCCACCGCCAGCGTGGGCCTGGTGCGGCTGCGCGTCACGCTCGTGCGCGGCGGCACCGGCGGCGACCGCGTGCTGGGCCAGAAGCTGATCACCGTGCGCCGGCCCGCGCCGAGCGCCGACGCACCGGGCGGCGTGAAGGCGCTGGCCGCGGCCAGCGACGCGGCGATCGCCGAGATCGTGCAGTGGGTGGACCAGCAGCAACAGCAGCAGCCGCGGTAGTAAGCTGCCGCCAGCCGCGGCACACCGCATCGGCCCACGGACGGAGGACACCCACCATGAACGCCACCCGCATCGTCGGCATCATCCTGATCGTCGCCGGCATCGCCGGGCTCGGTCTCGGCGGCTTCAGCTTCACGCGCGAGACGCACCAGGCCAAGCTCGGGCCGATCGAGCTGTCGGTCAAGGAGAAGCAGACAGTGAACTTCCCGGCCTGGGCCGGCGTCGCGGCGATCGTGGTGGGCGGCGTGCTGGTGCTGTTCGGCGGCCGCAAGGGCTGAACGGCCTCGCGGCCTCAGCCCCCGCGCGGCGCGGCCAGCTTCTCCTTCACCGCCTGCACCATGCGGTCGCCCAGCACCAGCTGCCCCTGCATCGAGATGTGGGTGTCGTTGGGCATGTAGAAGTCGCGCATCGCGGTCTTCTGCTGCTGCGCGAAGGCGTACAGGTCGGGGCCGAGGCCGGCCTCGCCGAAGGCCTTCACGAAGTCCCGCGAATGCGCGGGCTTGAGATAGGTGGTGGTCTTGTCGGGCACGATCATCCAGAGGATCGGCACCGTGCCGCGCGCCTTGCCGAAGGCCTGCAGCTGCGCCGCGTGCGCGGCCGTGAGTTCGCGGCTGGCCTCGTCCTGGCCCAGGAACAGCGCCATCTCGCAGCGCCGGTTGCTGAACAGCGCGCAGCCGTCGGGCACCGCATGCGCGCGCGTCTGCTGGTCGCAGCCGCTGCGCTTCTTGCCTTCGATGGCCGCGCGCGTGCAGCGCTGCGTGAGGAAGCCGGCGTAGAGCTGGCCCTCCCAGTTGAGCGCGAAGCCCGGCACGCTGTCGAGCGGCGGCGACGGCACCTCGGGATTCGCCGCCAGCGGCTTCTTCATTTCGCGGCAGGCCTGCGAGCGCTCGAGCCGGAAATCGACCAGCCGCTCCACGCTCTCGACGATCACCAGCTTGCCGCGAAAGCCGCCGGCCGCGAGCCAGCCGTCGAAGTCGTCGCACAGCGTCTCGTCGATGCCCTGCCAGTAGGTGGTGGCGACGCCGTATCCGGCCTTCGCGAGCTGCGACTGCCAGCGGTGCGTGGCCGAGAAGCTGTCGCCGATCACCAGGATGTCGGCCTGCTCGAGCGGCACGCCGCGCAGCAGCGCGGGATCGACGTGCGGCGGGTCGATGCGCCAGCCGAAGTCGTGGTCGGAGATGCGCCCGATGCGCGCGAGGTCGCCGTAGGGCGCGGGCGTGAAGAGGGTCTGCAGCAGCAGCCCGACGAGCACGGCATAGCCGATGCCGAAGATCCAGAGCCAGAGCCTGGCGAAGGAAGCGTTCATGGTCATGGCGCGGGCTCCCCGCGCATTTCGGCCTGGAAGCCGTAGGAGTTGGAAAAGACGAGGTCGATGCCCTCGGCGCCATCTTCGCGCAGCCGCAGCAGGTAGCGGGTGCGCAGCGGTTCGCCGAGGATGCGCGCTTCCACGTCGAAGCTGCGCGCATCGCTCCAGCGGCCCCGGGTGGCGACCACCGGCATCGGGCCGCCCGCGGGGCTGGTGCGGAACAGGCCGTCGAGGCCGATCGGCGCGGTGAAGCGCTCGTCGGCGCCGCCGGGGCGGCGCGCGGCGGTCACGACCTCGTAGCGCGGGTTCGCGGGATCGAGCTCGAGCCGCAGGCTGCGCAGCCCGATCGGATTGGCACCGAAGCGCCAGGTGCGGCCCGCGAGGCGCTGCGCCGCCTCGGGCACCGGGCCGGCCTCGGAGGGCTTCTCGGCCGTGGCCTTCGCCACCGCGGCCTCGAGCGCGGCCTGGGCCGCGGCATCGTCGGCGACGGCGCCGCCGGCCTTGACCGACCGCAGGATGCGCTCGATCAGCAGAGGCACCGGCGCCGCGCGCGTGCTCGTGAACACCGCCACCGCGTCGGCCTCGGGCAGCACCACGATGCCCTGGCCGTTGTGGCCCATGGCCATGTAGACGCGGCGCGCGGGCAGGGTCCACCAGCCGTTGGCATAGAAGAAGCCCGGCGTGCCGAGGTCCTTCATCTCGACCGTGGCCGCGAGGTTCTTCGCGACCCAGGCGGCCGGCACGAGCTGGCGGTCTTCCCAGCGGCCGCCGCGCAGGTAGAGCTGGCCGATCTTCGCCATGTCGCGCGGCTGCAGCGCGAGGCCGAAGCCGCCCACGGGCAGGCCCTGCGGGTCCTGGCGCCAGCGCAGGTCGGCGATGCCCAGCGGCTTGAACAGGCGCTCGGCGGCGTAGGCCCGCAGGTCGCCGCCGGTGCGCCGCGCGAGCAGCGCCGACAGCAGTTGCGAGTTGCCGCTGTTGTAGTTGAAGCCGGCGCCGGGCGCCTGCGCCATCGGGCGGCCGCGCACGTAGGCGGCCCAGTCGCTCGCGCGCTCCATCTCGATCAGCGAGACCGGTTTGCCGCGGTCGTTGAGCGGCTCGGTCCAGTCGATGCCCGAGGTCATGTCGAGCAGGTGCGCGACCGTGACCGCGCTGCGCTGGGGATCGGTGGCGCCGTCGAACACCGGGTCGTCGAGGCGCAGCCGGCCGTCCTCGATGGCGATGCCCGCGAGCGTGCCCACCACGGCCTTGGTGACCGAGTTGACCGCATGGCGCAGGCCGGGGCGGAACGGCGCGTAGTAGGCCTCCACCACGATGCGGCCGTGGCGCACCACCAGCAGGCTGTCGAGCTGGTGGGTGGCGCCGAGTTCCACCAGCCGCGCGAGCTCGGCCGGGTCCATGCCCTGCGAGGCGGGCGTGGCGACGGTCCAGCCGGCGGTGGGCCAGGGGCCGTCGTCGGCCGCGGCGGCACCACCCGCGAAGGCGAGGGAGACGGACAGCGAGAGGGCCTGGAGGCCCGCGGCCACGGCATTCGACGCGTTCATCGGCGGCTCGCCCCCAGCCGTTGCGACACCGCGTCGGCGCAGCCCTTGAGCGCGGTGCCGATGGCGCCGTCCCAGGTCGTGTCGAAGATGCCGGCCGGGCCGATGGCGGTGATCGCGAGCACGATCGCGCCCGTGTGGTCGAACACCGGCGCGGCCATGGCGCTCACGCCCTCGATCACCTCGCCGTCGGAACGGCTGATGCCGTGCGCGCGCACCTCCTGCAACTGGCGCTCGAAATCGGCCCACGAGGGCAGCGGCTGCACCGGCGGCATGCCGGCCGGCGGCGCGGGCTCGGCCTTGCGCTGCTTCTGGCGCAGGCGCTCGGCCTCGAGCAGTTCGCGCACGCGCTCGGCGTCGAGGTAGGCCGCGAACACCCGGCCCGAGGCCGTGTTGGTCAGCGAGAACACCGTGCCGTGGCGCATGTTGACGTGCACCGGCGAGGGCGATTCGGCCGTGCGCACGATGGTCGCGCCGCGCGCGCCCCAGACCGCCAGCGCGATGGTGTGGCCGGTCTGCTGCGCGAGCTGGGCGATGGCCGGCGTGGCGATGTGCACCGGGTCGGCCTGCTGCAGGCTGATCAGGCCCAGTTGCAGCGCCAGCGGGCCGAGCAGATAGTGGCCGCTCGCGCGGTCCTGCTCGATCAGCCCCAGCCGGCCGAAGCTCACCATGTAGGGATGGGCCTTGGCGGGCGTCATGTCGGCCTCGCGCGCCAGGTCCTTGAGCGCCATCGGCCGGCCGTGGTGCACCAGCGCGCGCAGCAGCTGGCCGCCGACCTCGATGCTCTGGATGCCGCGCTGGGCGCGGTCGGCGTCAGGTTGTGCTTCGTTCATGGAGTGGGGATTAGACATGAAGCGATTCGCGGCTTACACTCGCGGAAATTCGTTAACCGCAAATTCGTTCGATTTAGACGAATTCACGATCCACCCACTCACTCCACCGGAGACACACGATGAGCCAAGCCAAGAAATTCGCCAGCCAGGCCGACATGGAAGAGAAGAAGGTCACCTTCAGCCAGATCTCGGAGCACGCCTGGGCCTACACCGCCGAGGGCGACCCGAACACCGGCATCGTGATCGGCGACGACTGCGTGCTGGTGGCCGACACCCAGGCCACGCCCGCGATGGCGGCCGACGTGGTGCGCCGCATCCGCGAGGTGACCGACAAGCCGATCAAGTACGTGGTGCTCACCCACTACCACGCGGTGCGCGTGCTGGGCGCGGCCGGCTACGGTGCCGAGCACATCCTGGCGAGCCAGGACACGCGCGACCTGATCGTCGAGCGCGGCGAGCAGGACAAGGCCAGCGAGATCGGCCGCTTCCCGCGCCTGTTCCAGAACGTCGAGACCGTGCCGCCGGGCCTGACCTGGCCCACCATGACCTTCACCGGCAAGATGACCCTGTGGCTCGGCAAGCTCGAGGTGCAGCTGCTGCAGCTCGGCCGCGGCCACACCAAGGGCGACACCGTGGTCTGGCTGCCGCAGGAACGCGCGCTGCTCTCGGGCGACCTGGTCGAGTTCGGCGCCACGCCGTACGCGGGCGACGCCTATTTCAAGGACTGGCCGCAGACGCTGGACAACGTCGCCGCCCTCAAGCCCGCCGCGCTGGTGCCGGGCCGCGGCGCCGCGCTGACCACGCCCGAGGCCGTGGCCGAGGGCCTGACGGGCACGCGCGACTTCATCGCCGACGTCTACGCCAGCGTGCAGGAAGGCGTGAAGGCCGGGCGCGACCTGAACGCGGTCTACAAGGACACCTACGAGAAGCTCAAGCCCAAGTACAGCCAGTGGGTGATCTTCGACCACTGCATGCCGTTCGACGTGAGCCGCGCCTACGACGAGGCCTCGGGCCATGTCGACCCGCGCGTGTGGACCGCCGAGCGCGACGTGGAGATGTGGAAGGCGCTCGAAGGCTGAGACGGGCGCTCCCTCCCCGCCGAGGGAGCGGCAGGACAGAAGAGACGGAGACAACGGACGTGAACGCACTCGCCACCGAAGCCGCGCAGGTCGATTACCAGAGCCTGCGCTTCGACTACCGCCGCCACCCCGACCAGGACGCGGCCCCGCCCGCGCGCCACCCGGTGGTGGTGGTCGGCGCCGGCCCCGTGGGCCTGGCGCTGGCCATCGACCTCGCGCTGCGCCAGGTGCCGGTGGTGCTGCTCGACAACGACAACACCCTGTCGACCGGGTCGCGCGCGATCTGCTTCGCCAAGCGCACGCTCGAGGTCTTCGACCGGCTGGGCTGCGGCGACCGCATGGTCGACAAGGGCGTGTCGTGGAACATCGGCAAGGTCTACTTCCACGACGAGCAGGTCTACCGCTTCGACCTGTTGCCCGAGCCCGGCCACGAGCGCCCGGCCTTCATCAACCTGCAGCAGTACTACGTCGAGGGCTACCTGGCCGAGCGCGCGGCGCAGCTGCCGCTGATCGACATCCGCTGGAACAACAAGGTCACCGGCATCGCGCAGGACGCCGATGGCGCGACGCTGACCGTGGAAACGCCCGAGGGCGAGTACCGGCTGGCCGCCGACTACGTGAGCGCCTGCGACGGCTCGCGTTCGAACCTGCGCCAGCTGCTGGGCCAGGAATCGAAGGGCCGCGTGTTCCGCGACCGCTTCCTGATCGCCGACATCACGATGGACGCGCAGCTGCCGACCGAGCGCCGCTTCTGGTTCGACCCGCCCTTCCATCCGGGCCAGAGCGTGCTGCTGCACAAGCAGGCCGACGGCATGTGGCGCATCGACTTCCAGCTCGGCTGGGAGGCCGACCCGGTGGAGGAGCGCAAGCCCGAGCGCATCGTGCCGCGCGTGCGCGCGCTGCTCGACAGCATCGGCCACGCGGGCGTGCAGTTCGAGATCGGTTGGGCCAGCGTCTACACCTTCGCCTGCCAGCGCATGGACAGCTTCCGCCACGGCCGCGTGCTGTTCGCGGGCGACTCGGCGCACGGCGTGTCGCCGTTCGGCGCGCGCGGCGCCAACTCGGGCGTGCAGGACGCCGACAACCTGGCCTGGAAGCTGGCCGCCGTGGTGCGCGGCGAGGCGCCCGATGCGCTGCTCGACAGCTATGCCGGCGAACGAGAGTACGCGGCCGACGAGAACATCCGCAACTCCACGCGCGCCACCGACTTCATCACGCCCAAGAGCGAGGTCAGCCGGCTGTTCCGCGACGCGGTGCTGGCGCTGACGCGGCGGCACGCCTTCGCGCGCACGCTGGTCAACAGCGGCCGGCTGTCGGTGCCCTCGGTGCTGCGCGGCTCGCCGCTCAACACGCCCGACGTGGAAGGCGACGGCTTCGCGGGCGCGATGGTGCCGGGCGCGGCCGCGGCCGACGCGCCGGTGGCGCTCGCCGACGGCGGCAGCGGCTGGCTGCTGCGCGAGCTCGGCCGCACGCACGGCTTCACGGCGCTGGTGTTCGGCGATGCCGACGACGCGGCGGTCGCGCGGAGCCTGCGCGCCATCGAGGCCGCGGCGCTGCCGCTGCGCACCGTGCGCGTGCCCGCGGGCGAAGCGAGCGAACTGGCCGTGCGGCGCTACGATGCGCGGCCCGGCACCGTCTACCTGCTGCGCCCCGACCAGCATGTGAGCGCGCGCTGGCGCGCGCCATCGTCCGCGCAGATCCGCGCGGCCTTCGACCGCGCGCTCGGCAAGGCCTGAGACCACACGCAGCGAGACATTGCCATGACCGCATCCACCCCCACGCTGATCACCGACGCGCACCTCGAGGCGCCCGACGATTTCTACGAAGCGCTGATCGAGGCGCACCAGGGCCTGAGCACCGAGGAGAGCCACGCGTACAACGCGCGCCTCGTGCTGCTGCTGGCCAACCACATCGGCTCGCTGCCCGTGCTGCGCGAAGCGCTCGCGGCCGCGAAATGAACACCACCCAGTGAGGACACCATGACCGCCGCAACTCCCGCCACCGAGCGCCGCTACCAGAGCGGCTTCGGCAACGAATACGCGTCCGAGGCCGTGCCCGGCGCGCTGCCGCAGGGCCGCAACAACCCGCAGCGCGGGCCCTTCGACCTCTACACCGAGCTGCTCTCGGGCACCGCCTTCACCGCGCCGCGCCACGAGAACCGCCGCACCTGGCTCTACCGCCGCCAGCCCTCGGTGGTGTCGGGCCGCTACCAGCCCTATGCGCAGGCGCACTGGACCACCGGCGCCGACCGCGAGATCGCGCTGCCGCCCGAGCCGCTGCGCTGGCATCCGCAGCCGCTGGACGGCGCGGCCGGGCACGACTTCGTCGACGGCATGCACACCATCGCGGCCAACGGCGATGCCGAGTCGCAGGTCGGCATCGGCTCGCTGATGTACCTGGCGGGCCGCTCGATGGACAAGCGCGCCTTCGTCAACGCCGACGGCGAGATGCTGGTGGTGCCGCAGCAGGGCCGGCTGGTCATCACCACCGAGCTCGGCGTGCTCGAGGTGAAGCCCGGCGAGATCGCGCTGCTGCCGCGCGGCATGGCCTTCAAGGTTGCGCTGCCCGACGGCCTCTCGCGCGGCTACGTCTGCGAGAACTACGGCGCGCACTTCCGCCTGCCCGAGCTCGGCCCGATCGGCTCGAACGGCCTGGCCAACGCGCGCGACTTCCAGGCGCCGGTGGCGGCCTTCGAAACGGAAGAAGGCGGCTACGAGATCGTCAAGAAGTTCGGCGGCCGCTTCTGGCACGCGCCGATGAAGCAGACGCCCTTCAACGTGGTCGCCTGGCACGGCAACCTCGCGCCCGTGAAGTACGACACCGCGCATTTCATGGTGATCGGCTCGATCAGCTTCGACCATCCCGATCCCTCGATCTTCACCGTGCTGACCTCGCCCAGCGACACGCCCGGCACCGCCAACTGCGACTTCGTGATCTTCCCGCCGCGCTGGATGGTGATGGAGAACACTTTCCGTCCGCCGTGGTTCCACCGCAACCTGATGAGCGAGTTCATGGGCCTGGTGCTCGGCGAGTACGACGCCAAGCCCGGCGGCTTCAAGCCCGGCGGCGCGAGCCTGCACAACAGCATGGTGCCGCACGGCCCCGACGAGGAAGCCTTCGACAAGGCCACCCACGCCGACCTCAAGCCGCACAAGCTCGACAACACGCTGGCCTTCATGTTCGAGAGCCGCTACCGTTTCATCCCGACGAACTTCGCGCTGCAAAGCAAGGCGCTCGACACCGACTACGCCGACTGCTGGGCCGGCCTCAAGGACCAGTTCAAGCCATGAACCCCGTCTTCGCACTGACGCGCCGCGCCGCGGTCCTCGCGCTGCTCGCCGCGCCCCTGTTCTCGCAGGCCGCGGACTTCCCCACCAAGCCGATCCGCTTCATCGTGCCCTACACCCCGGGCGGCACCACCGACCTGGTGGCGCGCACCGTGGGCCAGAAGGTGTCGGAGAAGCTGGGCCAGCCGGTGCTGATCGACAACCGCGGCGGCGCGGGCGGCAACATCGGCATGGATGCCGTGGCCAAGGCCGCGCCCGACGGCTACACCATCGGCTTCGGCGCCATCTCGACCAACGCGCTGAACCCGCACATCTACAAGTCGATGGCCTTCGACCCGCGCAAGGACTTCACGGCCATCAGCCTGCTGGGCACCTCGACCATCGTGCTCGAAGTGCCGGCGGCCTCGCCGATCAAGTCGGTGGCCGACCTGATCGCGGCCGCGAAGAAGACTCCGGGCATGCCCTACGCCACCGCGGGCGCGGGCACCTCGATGAACCTGGCCGGCGTGATGTTCGCGCAGATGACCGGCACCGAGCTGACGCACGTGGCCTACAAGGGCAGCGGCCCGGCCATCACCGACATGCTGGGCAACAACATCGGCCTGATGTTCGACAACCTGCCGGCCTCGCTGCCGCACATCCAGGCCGGCAAGCTGCGCGCGCTGGCCGTGGCCGGTCCCACGCGCTCGCCCTCGCTGCCCGAGGTGCCGACCATCGCCGAGGCCGGCCTCAAGGGCTATGCGCTCGAGCCCTGGTTCGGCGTCTACGGCCCCGCCAACCTGCCGGCGCCGATCGTGAAGGTGCTCAACGAGGCCTTCGTGGAGGCGCTCGCGCAGCCCGACGTGAAAGCCAAGCTGGCGCAGGCCGGCTTCTCGCCGCGCGGCTCGAGCGCGCAGGAACTGGCCACGCTCACGCAGACCGAGTACCAGCGGCTCGGCGAGGTGGCGAAGAAGGCCGGCATGACGGCCGAGTGAACCGAACACAGCAACGAAAGACACATCCATGACCACCGCACTGAACGCCACCCACGACCCGAAACTGCGCAGCTGGGTCGCCTCGGCCAATGAAGCCGGCAGCGACTTCCCGATCCAGAACCTGCCCTTCGGCCGCTTCCGCGCGGCCGGCAGCACCGAGGCCTTCCGCATCGGCGTCGCCATCGGCGACCAGGTGCTCGACCTGCGCGCCGCGGGCCTGGTCGACAGCGACGACATGAACGCGCTGATGGCCGCGGGCACCAAGGAGCGCCAGGCGCTGCGCGCCGCGCTCTCGGCCGGCCTCGCCGAAGGCAGCGACAAGCAGGCCGCCTGGTCGAAGGCGCTCGTCGCGCAGGCGCAGGCCGAGATGACCGTGCCCTGCCGCATCGGCGACTACACCGACTTCTACACCGGCATCCACCACGCGACCACCATCGGCAAGCTGTTCCGTCCCGACCAGCCGCTGATGCCCAACTACAAGTGGGTGCCGATCGGCTACCACGGCCGCGCCTCGTCGATCGGCGTGAGCGGCCAGGTCTTCAAGCGCCCGCAGGGCCAGACCAAGGCACCCGATGCCGCCGAGCCCAGCTTCGGTCCGTCGAAGCGCCTGGACTACGAACTCGAGCTCGGCTTCCTGGTCGGCCGCGGCAATGCGCTCGGCGAGCCGATCGCCATCGGCGAGGCCGAGGAGCACCTGTTCGGCGTGACCCTGCTCAACGACTGGTCGGCGCGCGATCTGCAGGCCTGGGAGTACCAGCCGCTCGGCCCCTTCCTCGCGAAGAACTTCGCGAGCACGCTGTCGCCGTGGATCGTGACCATGGAAGCGCTCGCGCCCTTCCGCGCGAAGTTCGAGCGGCCCGAGGGCGATCCGCATCCGCTGCCCTACCTCGACGCGCCGTCGAACCGCGCAGCCGGCGCGCTCGACATCACGCTCGAGGTGCTGCTGCAGACCGCGAAGATGCGCGAGGCCGGCGAGGCGCCGGTGCGCCTCACGCTCGGCAACACCACCGAGGCCGCCTACTGGACCGCGGCACAGCTCGTGACCCACCACACGGTGAACGGCTGCAACCTGCAGCCCGGCGACCTGCTGGGCTCGGGCACGCTCTCGGGCCCGAAGCCCGACCAGGCCGGCTCGCTGATGGAGCTCACGCTCGGCGGCAAGCAGGCGGTGACCTTGCCCAACGGCGAGAAGCGCACCTTCCTCGAGAACGGCGACACGCTGGTGATGCGCGGCTGGTGCGAGCGCGCGGGCGCGGTGCGCATCGGGCTCGGCGAGGTCAGCGGCACGGTGGTCTGACGCCACCGGCGTTCGTCCTGCACAAGACAGTGAAGGCGGTGAAGGCGGCAACGCCTTCACCGCCTTTTTCACGTCAGGGCCTCAGGGCTTCGGCGCCACCACGAGCGCGAGGCCGTCGGGATTGCGCGGGTCGGACACCGGCACCGGCGCATTGCCCACGACCTGGATCGCCTGGATGTTCTGGCCGCCGGCCAGTCCGTCCTGCATCGTCCAGCCGCGTGCGCGCAGGTTGTCGGCCGTGGCCGCGGGGAAGCGCTCGGCCTCGTAGTAGATGACGTTGTCGGGCAGCAGCTGGTGGTGGAAGCGCGGTTGCGCCTGCGCCTGGTCGAGCGGCAGCTTGTAGTCGAGCACGTTGACCAGCACCTGGTAGACCGCCGTGAAGATGCGCGAGCCGCCGGGCGTGCCGAGCACCAGCGCGAGCTTGCCGTCCTTCACCGCGATGGTCGGGCTCATCGACGACAGCGGGCGCTTGTTGGGCTGGATCGAGTTGACATCGCCGCCGACCACGCCGAACTGGTTCGGCACGCCGGGCTTGGCGGAGAAGTCGTCCATCTCGTTGTTGAGCAGGAAGCCCGCGCCCTCGACCACGATGCCGCTGCCGAAGCCGCCGTTGAGCGTGTAGGTGATGGCCAGTGCGTTGCCCCACTTGTCGACCACCGAGAAGTGCGTGGTCTGCGGCTTCTCGCCGGTGCTGACCGGCGGCACGGGGTCGGTGCCGAGGCCGGGCTTCACCTTGGCCAGCGGCGTCGGCGTGGCGGGGTTGACCTCGGCCGCGCGGCCCTTGAGGTAGTCGTCGGCCAGCAGCTTCAGCATCGGCACCTGGTAGAAGTCCGAGTCGCCGAGGTACTGCGCGCGGTCCGCGAACACGCGCTTCTCCATCTCCGCCGTCAGGTGCACGTACTGCGCCGAGTTGAGCGGCGCCTTGGCGAACTGCGGCTCGAGGTCCTTCTTCATCTTGAGCAGTTGCCCAATGCCGAAGCCGCCCGAACTCGGCGGCGGCGCGGTGTAGACCGTGTGGCCGTTCCAGTCGATGGCCACGGGATCGCGCCACACCGCCTGGTAGTTCTTCAGGTCGTTCTTGCTGATGAGGCCGCCGGTGCGTCCCATCTCGGCCACCAGCAGGTCGGCCGTCTTGCCGGTGTAGAACTCGCTGCCGCCGTTGTCGCTGATGCGCTGCAGCGTGTCGGCCAGCTCGGCCTGCTTGAACAGCTGGCCCTTGATCATCTTGCCGCCGAAGTACTTGTTGAAGTTCGAGCGGCTGTTGACGGTGGTCAGCTCGGCCGTCGAGTACGCGACGAAGCCGTTGCGCGCATAGGCGATGGCCGGTGCCAGCACCTGCGCCCAGCTGAGCTTGCCGAAGCGCTGGTGCGCGGTCCACATGCCCGCGACCGAGCCCGGCACGCCCGCGGCCAGCGAGCCGTCGAGGCTCAGGCCCGGGATCACGTCGCCGTTCTTGTCGAGGTACATGGTGGGCGTGGCCGCGCCCGGTGCCTTCTCGCGGAAGTCGAGGAAATAGGGCTTGCCGTTCATCCAGGTCGTCATGAAGCCGCCGCCGCCGAGGTTGCCCGCCTCGGGCAGTGTGACGGCGAGCGCGAAGGCCGTGGCGACGCCGGCATCGACGGCATTGCCGCCCGCGTCGAGGATCTGCTTGGCGGCGGCCGCGCCGAACTGGTCGGGCGATGCCACCGCGCCCGCGTTGAGCGTGGTGCTCTCGGCCGGAGGCGCCGGTGGCGCGGCGGGAACGACGGGGGCGAAGGCGGTGCCCGATCCGCCACCGCCGCAAGCGGAAATACCGATGGTGGCGAACAGGATCAGGGAATGAAATGCGCGGCGCGACGTGGCGTGCGTGAAGGGCACTGTGAGTCTCCTCAAGTTGTGAATCTCTGGCATGCTCGCCAGGCTTTTTTGGGGGGTGCGCACTCCCGGGGGCGGACTGTAGTGCCCGGTCCTGCCAGCGTCTAACGAAAGATTTTCGATTTACCTATTCCGGATCCTCATGGAGACAAGAAAGCTGGCGCACCTGATCGAATTGGCGATGACCGGCTCCTTCAGCCGCGCGGCCGCCAACCTGCATCTCACGCAATCGGCGCTGAGCAAGAGCATCCAGTCGCTCGAGGCCGAAATCGGCGTGCCGCTGATCGAGCGGCTCGGGCGGCGCTGCACCACCACCGCCGCGGGCTCGCTGGTGGTCGAGCGCGCGCGCCGGCTGCTGGTCGACGTCGACAACCTCTCGGTCGGCGTGAGGGACGAGGCCGTGCTCGAGGGCACGCTGCGCGTGGGCTTCGGTGCCGGCCCCGGCGCGTGCATGAGCGCGGACTTCATCAACCACGTGCTCGAGGCGCATCCGCGCGTGAAGCTGCTGGTGCGCCGCGGCACGGCGCGCTTCCTCATGGGTGCCCTGCGCGACCGCTCGATCGACGCCGTCCTGATCGACGCGCGCTCGCTGGTGCTGTCCGACGAGCTCGTGGTCGAGCGCCTGGGCGGCCTCGCGGGCGGTGCCATCTGCCGCGTCGGCCATCCGCTGGCCGCGCGCGCGGCGGTCACGATGCAGGACCTGCTGCAGTACCCGATCCTCAGCACCGACGTGTCGGACGAGGTGGCGACGCTGACGAAGGAGCACTACGGCCTGAACGACGACGTGCGCCACTCGACCACCGTGGAGTCGGAGGAACTCGAGCCCCTGATCGCCGCGACCGCGCGCTCCGACGCGATCTTCTTCGGCGCGCTCGCGGCCGCCGGCGAGCAGATCGCCGCGGGCCGATTGCGGCGCATCACGGTCGAGTCGCAGCTCGAGCTGTCGATCCCGGTCGCGCTCGTGCGGCTGGCCAGCAAGGGCGAACAGAAGCTGGTGCAGGTGGTGCGCGAGTTCGCGGCCCATTGGTTCGCGGCGCGGGAGACCCCATGAAGCCTTCTTCGTCGCGCATCGCGAAGCGCGTGCTGGCGAGCGCGCTGGCCGGTCTCGCCTTCGGCGCGCTCGCGCAGGAGCAGACCATCCGCATCGGCCTGGTCGCGCCCATGAGCGGCGCACTGGCCGTCTCGGGCAAGGCCAACCAGAAGGGCGGGCAACTGGCCGTGGACGAACTCAATCGCCAGCAGTTGCGCATCGGCGGGCAACGCGCGCGCTTCGAGCTGATGGCCGAGGACGACGCTGGCGATCCGAAGCAGGGCACCGCGGCCGCGCAGAAGCTGGTGGACGCCAGGGTCCACGGCGTGGTCGGCCACCAGACCTCGGGCTCGGCCATTCCCGCCTCGCGGCTCTACAGCGAGGCCGGCATTCCGCAGGTCTCGCCTTCGGTCACGGCACCCAGGTACACCGACCAGGGCTTCAAGACCACCTTCCGCATCGTCGCGGGCGACGCCAGCATCGGCGACGCGATCGCCACCCATGCGGTGCAGCGGCTGCGCATGAAGCGCTTCGCGATCGTCGACGACCGCAGCTCCTACGGCCACGGCATCGCCGAGGAGTTCGCCAAGGCCGCCGTGCGCGCGGGCGGCACCATCGTCGGCCGCGAACATGCGAGCGACAGGAGCAGCGACTTTTCGGCCATCCTCACGACGATCAAGGCGCAGCAACCCGATGCGATCTTCGTCGGCGGCATGTACGCGATGGCCGGCCCGATGCTGCGCCAGATGAAGCAGCTCGGGCTCGGTGCCGGCATGCTCGGCGGCGACGGCATCTGCGACAACGAGCTGCTGCGCCTGGCCGGCGGCGCGGCGCGCGACGACCAGGTGTTCTGCGCGGCCTCGGGCGAGATCGAGGACGACCGCGAAGGCCGGCTGCGCGACTTCCGGAAGGCCTACCGCCAGCGCTTCGACATGGACCCGGAGCTGGTCTCGCTGTATTCCTACGACGCGGTGAAACTGCTCGCGGATGCGATGCGCCGCGCCGATTCCGCGAACCCCGAGACCTACCTGCCCTTCCTGGCACGCACGCGCGACTACGCCGGGCTCACGGGCAGGATCTCCTTCGATGCGAAGGGCGACCTGCTGCATCCGCAACTGGCGCTCTACACCTTCAGGCACGGCGTGCGCGCGCACCTGGCGACGGTCCAGATGCCGTAGCGCGCGCGGCCGCTGCGAGCTTTCGTACTCCTCGCGCGACCGGATCGCCCGCCGCGCGCCGCGTGTCATATCCCGGCCATGAAAGCTTCATAAGGTCATCGCAGCACCTGGGGCCACACCGTCTTGCGCTCCAGCGATCGACGGCCATCAGGTCACGGGGAGACCAGAAGGAATGAACCGCAGCTTCATCGCCCACAGTCCGCTGGGCGAGCGCGTGAAGTTTCGCTCGATGACGGGACAGGAGCGGATCTCCACGCTGTTCGAATCGCGCGTGCGCCTGGTCGCCGACACGCCCGGCATCGCCGCCCGGAGCGTGCTCGGCAAGGACATGACGATCGAGATCGACCTCGCGACCGAGCTCGGCGGCGCGGGCCGGCGCTTCATCAGCGGCCAGGTCACGCGCTTCGCGCGCGTGGGCAAGGACGACGGCGACATGCATGTCTACGAAGCCGTGCTGCGCCCCTGGCTCTGGTATGCCACGCGGCGCTCGGACTTCAAGATCTTCCAGTTCAAGACCGTGCCCGAGATCGTGCAGGAGGTGCTCGCGCCCTATGGCTTCGCGATCGAACCCAAGCTCTCGGGCAGCTACCGCAACTGGGACTACTGCGTGCAGTACGGCGAGACCGACTTCGACTTCGTGAGCCGGCTCATGGAGTCCGAGGGCATCTACTACTTCTTCGCGCATGCAAAAGGCAGCCATCAGCTCGTGCTGTGCGACGGACCGGGCTCGCATGCGCCGCTGCCCGCCGGCCCGGTGAAGGTGCCCTACCACGCGGGCGTGCTCGCGGCGCAGATCCTCGAGCAGGACTTCATCGACAGCTGGCACCACGCCGAGGACATCGCCTCGGGCCATTTCGCGGCCGACGACTACGACTTCAGGAAGCCCCACGCCGAGATCGACACGCTGCGCCGCCAGCCCGCGGGCCATGACCACGACAGCTACGAGCGCTACGACTGGCCCGGCGGCTACACCGAACTCGGCGACGGCGAGAACTACGCACGGCTGCGGCTCGAACAGCAGATCGGCCGGCGCGAATCGATCGAAGCCGAAGGCAACCTGCGCCACATCGCGCCCGGCTACCTGTTCGACCTCGCGCGCCATCCCGATGCCGAGGACAACCGCCGCTACCTGATCGAGGCCGCGAGCCACGACTTCCAGGAGAACGCGCTGCGCGTGGCCGCCGCCGGTGCCGCCTACGGCGAATCGACCAGCAGCACCAGCTACCGCCAGGCCTTCGCGGTGGTGCCCGACAGCGCGCCCTACCGCGTGCCGCGCCTCACGCCGCGCCCGCGCACCACCGGCCCGCAGACCGCGGTGGTGGTGGGCCCCGCGGGCGAGGAGATCTACACCGACGAGTACGGCCGCATCAAGGTGCAGTTCCACTGGGACCGCTACGGCCAGCGCGACGAGAACGCCTCGTGCTGGATCCGCGTCTCGCAGACCTGGGCCGGCGGCGGCTACGGCAGCATGCAGATCCCGCGCATCGGGCAGGAGGTGATCGTCGACTTCCTCAACGGCGATCCCGACCACCCGATCGTCACCGGCTGCGTCTACAACGCCGCGCAGATGCCGGCCTGGGAGCTGCCGCGCCACAAGACGCAGTCGGGCATCCAGACGCACTGGAGCAAGGGCGGCGGCGGCAAGCACATGCTGCGCTTCGAGGACCAGCGCGGCAGCGAGCACATCGAGCTCTCGACCGACCATGGCGCCACCCACCTGCACATGGGCTACCTGATGAACCAGGGCTCGGAGGTGCAGCGCAGCTACGGCTTCGAGCTGCGCACCAACGAGTGGGGTTCGATCCGCGCCGACAAGGGCCTGCTCTTGACCACCTACACGCAGGACTTCACGCAGAAGATCTCGCGCGACAACCCCGACGGGCACGAGCAGCTCGGCGCCACGCTGGCCCAGAGCCAGGCCCTGATGCAGGAGGCGGGCCAGGCGATGGCCGCCACGAAGTCGCTGGTCGGCGCGCTGGCGCGCGGCAAGAACCAGCAGCTCGTGGGCCTGGTGCAGGGCGTGCAGTCGGCCGGCGGCACCTCGCAGGCGGTGGCGGCGCTCGCGGCCGCGGGATCGCCCGAGGGCGGCGTGTCGGACGATGCGGACCCCTCGATGGACGAGGCGCAGCAGATGCTGGGCCTGTCGCGCAAGATCGACAAGCCGGTGGTGTCGATCGTGAGCCCCGAGGGCCAGACCATGATCAGCCCCAAGCCCATCGTCGTGAGCTCGGGCCGCAGCGTGTCGATCCGCGCGCAGTCGGCCATGACGCTGACCAGCGGCGCGCAACTCACGCAGCTCGCCAAGACCGGCATGGTGACGCAGGTCAGCACCGGCGGCCAGGTCAACGTGGTGTCGGCCGGCGACATCGTCTCGCGCGCCAGCGAGGGCGCGATGAACCTGCTGTCGAAGAACGATGCCACGCTGGCCTCGACGAGCGAGAACGCGAACCTGTTCGGCAGGAAGTCGGTGATCGTGAATGCGGCCGAGCAGGACGTCTTCGTGCTCGGCAAGACCAGCATCTCGCTGCTCTGCGGCGAATCGTCGATCGTGCTGCTGGCCGACGGGACCATCCGGATCAAGGGCAAGACCGGCGTCTTCGAGTTCTCCGACACGCTGGACCAGACGGGCCGCAACAAGATCCTTCTCAACTGCTGAGGCGCGCCCGCCGGAAAGCCGAATGCACTATCACTTCCAACGCGGCACCGTCGAGGTCCCCGACCACTACAACGACCGCACGATGCACGTGCTGGTGCCCGCGGGCGCCGGCTTCACCTTCATCATCAGCCAGGACGAGCTCGAGCCCGGCGAGTCGCCCGAGGCCTTCGTGCAGCGCCAGCTCGGCAACCTCGCGCGCCAGGTCACGAAGTTCGAGGAGACCGCGCGCGAGGCGATCTTCCTGGGCCCGCCCGAGCAGGGCGTGCAGGGACTGCGCATCGAGTTCAGGTACCGCCAGCGCGGCAGCTTCTCCTACCAGTGCCAGGGCATCTTCCCGTTGTCCGACCGCAAGACGCTGCTGACCTTCACCGCCAGCGCCGCCGCGCCCTTCGACGCACCGCAGCTGCAGCTGTGGCGGCAGATGGTGGCGAGCGTGGCGCTGCGCCGGTAGGCCCCGCAGCGCGAGCCGCGCCATGCCCGAAGCCGCGCGCATCGACGACGCCATCGGCCATGTCTCCGTGTGGGCCCGGCTCGCGCGCGTGGGGTTGCGCGTGGCCGCGGGCATGGCCGAGGCGGTGCTCGTGGGCGCGGCGATCGTGGGCGTGGCCGCGCTCATGTCCACGCCGGTCGGCTGGTGCGGCGCGATCTTCGCGGGCGGGCTGATCGCCGGCTTCGTCGGCGGCGCGACCGGCTGGAGCGACTACAAGGAAAAGAAGATCAAGGAGCTGACCGAGGACATCGGCTCGCCCACGGTCACCGGCGCCATCAGCCGCATGGGCTCGCCCGACGTGCAGGTCAACGGCAAGGCGGCCGCGCGCGCGATCGCGGACTCGGGCGCCTGCTCGAGGCACTCGGGCCCGATCCCGATCGCCGAAGGATCGGACTCGGTGTGGATCAACACCTTCCCGGCCGCGCGCAAGGGCGACAAGCTGCAGTGCTCGGCCGCGATCGTCGAGGGCAGCGCCAACGTGTTCATCGGGGGCGCGAAGACCGCCTACATGGAGATCGCCGACGACAAGGAATGGTGGGAGACCGCGCTGGAGATCGGCATCGGCCTGGCCATGGGCCGCGGCAGCTTCGGCGCGCGCCTCGGCTGCCTGGGCATGGGCATGCTCGCCAACATGGCGGCCGACCGGCTGGGGCGCGGCTTCCGCTCGCTGATCGGCTATCCCGTGCATCCCGCGACGGGCGGCAAGATCCTGACCGGCGAGGCCGACACCGACTTCGTGCTGCCGGGGCCGCTGCCGATCGTCTGGAAGCGGCGCTACAGCAGCCACGACCGCCGCGCCGACGGGCCGTTCGGCACCGGCTGGAGCGTCGCGCCCCATGGGGTGAGCCTGCGCGTGCAGCCCGGCGCGGGGCCGCGCGCGCTGGTCTACACCGACGAGGCGGGCCGCGAGGTCGAGATGCCGGCCCTGCAGCCCGGCCACGGCCTCTTCAACGTGGCCGAGATGTTCTCGATCGGCTGCACGCCCGGCGGCCACTACGAAGTGACCACGCTCGAGGGCCTGCTCTACCAGTTCGGCGCGCCGGCGGCGCCCGAGGTCGCCGAGACGCTGCCGCTTCGGCGCCTGCGCGACCGCAACGGCAACTGGATCGCCTGCCGCCACGACGCGGCGCGGCGCCTCGCCGAGATGGCCGACAGCATCGGCCGGCTGCTGCGCTTCGACTACGCGGGCGACTCGCGGCGCGTGCAGGCCATCCACCTCGCCAAGGGCGCGGAGGACGAGATACCGGGCCTGCTGGTGCGCTACGGCTACGACGCCAACGCACAGCTGGCGACGGTGATCTCGCGCGAGGACCGGCCGCTGCGGCGCTTCGCCTACACCGACGGCCTGATGACATGGCAGGAATCGG
Organism: Variovorax sp. FG153; assembly: GCF_057809595.1. NCBI lineage: Bacteria > Pseudomonadati > Pseudomonadota > Betaproteobacteria > Burkholderiales > Comamonadaceae > Variovorax > Variovorax sp. FG153. The sequence continues at coordinate 69,480 of NZ_JBMDKG010000020.1, read as the reverse complement.
CCGGCGGCTTCTCCTGCGGCTACGAATGGGAACCGGCGGACGCGGCCACCGGGCCCGAGGGCGACCGCCGCGTGCTGCGCCACTGGACCGGGGACGGCGAGCACTGGGACATCGCCTATGCCGAGGCTTCGGGCCCGGACGCGGCGGGCACCACCGTCGCGACCGACCAGCTCGGCCGGCGCTCGAGCTGGTGCTGGGATGCCGGCTACAACCTCACGCGCTACGTCGATCCGCTGGGCCACGCATGGACCCTGCAATGGGACGCGGACCGGAAGCTGCGCAGCGTGCGCAACCCGGGCGGCGGCGAGCTGCGCTTCGCGTACAACGCCCATGGCATGCCGGTGGCCGAGACCGATCCGCTGGGCCGCAGCACGCGCACGCTCTGGGACGACCGCTGGTTCGAGCCGCGCAAGATCACGCTGCCCGACGGCCGCAGCTATCTCTTCGAGTACGACGACCGCGGCAACCACACGGTGCTCATCGATCCCGCGGGGCAGGAAACCCGCTACGCCTACGACCGCTTCGGCCTGCTCGAGGCGGTGACCGATGCCCTCGGCGGCACCAGCCGCCTGCGCTGGAACCGGCGTGCGCAGGTCGTGGCGCGCACCGACTGCTCGGGCAAGACCACCCGCTTCGCCTACGACGCCTGGGGCTTCCCGCAGTCGGTGACCGACGCCGCCGGGCAGTCCACGCGCTTCGTCCACGACGCGATGGGGCGGCTGCTCTCGATGTCGCAGCCCGACGGCTCGCACCATGCCTATCGCTACGAAGCGGCCGGCCGCCTGGTCGGTGCCGTCGATCCGCTGAGCCGCGGCACGCAGCTGGTGCTGAACGCGCGCGGCCAGCCCACGCTGCAGCAGGACGCGCAGGGCCGGCGCATCGAGCTGCACTACGACGGCGGCCATCGGCTGCATGCGCTGGTCAACGAGAACGGCATGCACTTCCGTTTCGCGCACGACGAGGCCGACCGCGTGGTGGAGGAGCATCGCGCGGGCGGCACGCGCGTGTGCATCGAGTACGACGCCAATGGCTGGCCGTCGGCGGTCGTGCACTACCCGGGCATCGGCGACGAGGACCTCGCGCTCGACGGGGGCGCGGATGGCGGCACGCGCACGCAGCCGCTGCGCACCGAGTTCGTCCGCGATGCCGCGGGCCGGCTGGTGGAGAAGCGCACCGCGCGCCATCGCTACCGCTACCGCTACGACGCGCTCGACCAGCTGGTGGAGGCCTGCAAGCTCGCGCCCGCGGAGGCCGGCGGCGAGCCGCGCGCGCTGCATCGCGTCGCCTTCGAGTACGACCGCCTCGGCAACCTCGCGGCCGAGACCGCCATCGACGAGACCACCGGCGAGCGCCATGCGCTGCGCCACGAGCACGACGCGCTGGGCAACCGCACGCGCACGCTGCTGCCGGCGCTGGGCGACGGCGGCGTCCAGCGCGCGCTGAACTACCTGCACTACGGCTCGGGCCACCTGCACCAGATCAACCTCTGGCAGCGGCACGGCGACGCGCCCGCGGAGCACGCCCTGGTCAGCGACATCGAGCGCGACGACCTGCACCGCGAGGTGGCGCGCACGCAGGGCCGGCTGGCCACGCGCTTCGCCTGGGATCCGCTGGGGCGCCGCGTGGCGTCGTGGTGCCGCGCGGCATCGCTGGGCGAGGCCTTCACGCCGCGCGACGCCGGCTGGCGCGAGGCGATGGACAGCGTGGGCACCGCGCGCGCCCGGGTTCTCGACGGGCTGATGAAGGAATACGGCTACGACCTCGCCGGCGAACTGCGCCATGCGCGCCATTCGCTGCAGGGCCGCACGGAACACGGCTACGACGCCACCGGCCGCATCGAGGCCACGCGGCGCGTGCCGCGCGCGGCATCGGGCGCGGCCGCGAACGAGGAACGCTTCGCCTACGACCCCGCCGGCAACCTGCTCGACAGCGCGATGGCCGGCGCCCGGGGCCCGGGCTACGTGCGCGACAACCTCGTGCGCGTGTTCGAGGACAAGCGCTACGACTACGACGGCCACGGCCGCCTCGTGCGCAAGCGCGCGGGCCGCCACACCGAGCAGCGCTTCGAGTGGGACGAGGAGCACCGCCTGCTCGCGGTGCGCACCACGCGCCGGCCCGGCACGCCGCAGGCCGTGACGCAGCACACGCGCTTCGACTACGACGCGCTCGGCCGCCGCGTGGCGCGCCACGATGCCTTCGGCAGCACCCGCTTCGTGTGGGAAGGGCTGCGGCTGCTCGAGGAGCGGCGCGGCGGCCACGCGACCAGCTACGTCTACGAGCCCGACTCCCACGTGCCGCTGGCGCGGCTCGACGCCGGGCAGGACACGGCCGGGCGCGAGGCCGGCGAGCTTCGCTACTTCCACACCGCGCCCTCGGGCCTGCCCGAGGAGCTGAGCGACAGCGAGGGCCGGCTGTGCTGGCGCGCCAGCTACCGGACCTGGGGCGCGACGGTCTCGGAGCAATGGGAGACGGTGGCGCTGGACGGGCGGCCCGCCGTGTCCGGCGCGCCGGCGTCCCCGCCGCTCGAGCAGAACCTGCGGCTGCAGGGCCAGTACCTCGACCGCGACACCGGCCTGCACTACAACACCTTCCGCTTCTACGACCCCGACATCGGCCGCTTCATCGGTCCCGACCCGATCGGGCTGAGCGGCGGCATCAACCTCGGCAGCTACGCACCCAACCCCTACGGCTGGATCGATCCGCCGGGCTGGGCCGGCGGCCTGTGGGGCGGGCCGGGGCAGCCGGCGAGCTTCGACACCTGGTTCGACAACGCCAGCGTGGCCGACGTGCGCGAGGCGATGGCCAACCCCGCCTCGCGCGACGCGATCCACACCGCGCTGCGCAACGGCGGCGGCGCGCACGAGTGGTTCCCGGTGTCGATGGCCGACAAGGCCAAGGAGCTGGGCTTCTCGGCACAGGAACTCAAGAAGCTCACCACGCCCACGCGCGAGGTCTGGTTCCAGAACGTGCCCGATCCGCGCAACCCGGGCGAGACCCTCTCGGGCCCGCACTCCACCGGCGCCGCACTGCCCGAGGGCCAGTCGGGCCGCGCCAGTTCGCTCGCGCACAAGATCCTCTTCGCCAAGCTCGCCGGCGCCACCTCCAAGGCCGGCGCGCTCGCGCGCATCCGCAACTTCGCGAACAAGTACACCCGCGGAGGAAAATCCTCCATCGGCAAGTGCTAGCCCGCCACCGCATCGAGGCCACCCCATGATCGACAGCAGAACCCCCGGCATCGTCTCCGTCTGGATGGGCACCACCCGCCAGTCGCTCGAGGACTTCAACCAGTACACCGAAGGCATGGAGACCGCGGGCTCGGGCTGCCCCGCACATGCGGACTTCGGCTGCGACTTCATCGACTCGGACGTGTTCGTCGCCTATCTCGCCGCGGGCGGCGCGGCGGTGCCGGTCGAGGACCTGGCCGAGGAGGTCGACGTCTCCACCAACGAGGCCGTGGCCGCGATCGCCGCGCGCTGCCACGAGCTCGGCATCGACAGCGCCAACGCGCTGTACTACTGGGTGAACTGCACCTTCACCGAGGAGCAGCCGGGACGGCTCTACAACGGGCTGCGCTTCATCGGGGCCTTCGACGACCGGAAGAAGCGCAAGCGCTGAGCGCCGGCCCCGGGGAAAGCCCCCTGCCCCCAGTCCGTCACGCTTGATACGATTTTTCCGCAAACGCCCATTCCACAGGCGTCGGAGACAAGATGGACCTGGACATCCCCAGCGGCGCCGCCGAGGCGCTGTACCGCACCATGGTGCGCATCCGCGCGTTCGAGAACGCGGCCGAGACGGCCAGCCAGGGCGGCGTGAGCGCCTATGGGCAGCAGGCCGGCGGCGCGGCCAAGGTGCGCGGGCCGCTGCACCTGTCGACCGGGCAGGAGGCGGTGCCGGCCGGCGTCTGCGCGCACCTGCGCGCGAGCGACTACCTCACCTCCACGCATCGCGGCCACGGCCACACGCTGGCCAAGGGCGCCGACCTCGCGCGCATGATGTGCGAGCTGTTCGGCAAGGCCACGGGCTTCAACGGCGGCAAGGGCGGCTCGATGCACATCGCCGATTTCTCGGTCGGCATGCTGGGCGCCAACGGCGTGGTGGCGGCCGGGCTGCCGATCGCGGTGGGAGCGGCGCATGCGCAGAAGGTGCTGGGCCAGGGCGACGCGCTCACGGTCTGCTTCTTCGGCGACGGCGCGATCAACCGCGGCCCCTTCCTCGAGGCGCTGAACTGGGCCCGCGTGTACGAGCTGCCGGTGCTGTTCGTCTGCGAGGACAACCGCTGGAGCGCGACCACCGCGAGCGGTCCGATGACCGCGGGCGAAGGCGCCTCGGCGCGCGCCGAAGCGCTGGGCATCGCGGCCACGCAGGTCGACGGCAACGACGTGTTCGCGGTGCACGCGGCCGCGGCGCGGCTGGTGGCCGAGGTGCGCGGCGGCGGCGGACCGCGGCTGCTGCATGCGCTGACCTACCGCGTGAAGGGCCACGTGTCGGTCGACCTCGCGGCCTATCGCGATCCGGCCGAACTGGCGGCGGCGCTCGAGACCGATCCGCTGGCCCGCGCGCGCGGCCGGCTGCTGGAAGCCGGGCTCGAGGCGGCGGCGCTCGATGCGATCGAGAACGCGGCCACGGCCGAGGTCGAGGCCGCCCTGGCCACCGCCGACGCGGCGCCCTGGCCCGAGGCCGGCGCCGCCTTCACCGACGTGCAGACCACGGGAGCCGGGCAATGGCACTGAACGCAGCGAACAGCGTGGAAGAACTCAGCTATTCCGAAGCCGCCGTGCGCGCGATCGCGCGCGAGATGGAAGCCGACGCGCGCGTGGTCGTGCTCGGCGAGGACGTGGGCCGCGGCGGCATCTTCGGCCAGTACAAGGGGCTGCAGCAGCGCTTCGGCGAGCGGCGCGTGATCGACACGCCGATCAGCGAGGCCGCGATCATGGGCGCGGGCGTGGGCATGGCGCTCGCGGGCCTGCGGCCGGTGGTCGAGATGCGCGTGGTCGACTTCGCGCTGTGCGGCATGGACGAGCTGGTGAACCAGGCCGCCAAGAACCGCTTCATGTTCGGCGGCCAGGGCCGCGTGCCGCTGGTGGCGCGCATGCCGGGCGGCATCTGGGACGCCTCGGCGGCGCAGCATTCGCAGTCGCTCGAGGCCTGGTTCGCGCACCTGCCGGGCGTGGTGGTGGTGAGCCCGTCGACGCCGCAGGACAACCATTCGCTGCTGCGCGCGGCGCTGCAGTGCGGCGACCCGGTGGTCTACATCGAGCACAAGACGCTGTGGGGCGCGCGCGGCCCGGTCGACGAGACGCTGGCGGTGCCGCTGGGCAAGGCGGCGCGCATGCGCCAGGGCGATGCGCTCACGCTCGTGAGCTGGAGCCGGCAGGCGCAGGTCTGCGCCGAGGCCTGCGAGCGGCTCGCGGCCGAGGGCATCGCGGTCGACCTGATCGACCTGCGCACGCTGTGGCCCTGGGACCGCGAGACGGTGTTCGAATCGTGCGCGCGCACCGGCCGGCTGCTGGTGGCGCACGAGGCGGTGCAGGCCGCGGGCTTCGGCGCCGAGATCGCGGCCAGCGCGGCCGAGGCCACGGGCTGCCGCATCGCGCGGCTCGGTGCGCCGCGCATTCCGGTCGGCTATGCGCCGGTGCTCGAGGCGCAGTCGCGCGTGGGCGTCGACGCCATCGTCGCGGCGGCGAAGAAGCTGGCGGGCTGACACGCGCCCCGCGCACCCATGGACCCGCTGTTCTTCAAGCTGGTGCGCGTGGTCAACCTCACGGCGCGGCCCTTCCACGAACGCGTGGGCCGCGAGCACCAGCTCACGCTCAACGAGTGGCGCACGATGGCGGTGCTGGGCGCGCAGCCCGGGCTCACCGCCTCGCAGGTGGCCGACCAGACCGGCCTCGACAAGATGGCGGTGAGCCGCGCGCTGGCCGGCCTGAAACGTCATCGGCGCGTGCAGTGCCGCGAGGATCCGACCGACCAGCGCAGGAGCCGGCTGCACCTCACGGCCGCGGGCAAGGCGTTGCACGCAACTGTGAGCGAACTGGGCCGCGAACGCGAGGCCGCGCTGTTCGCGGGCGTGGGCGCCGACGAGCTCGCGCGGCTGGGCAGCACGCTCGACCGGCTGATCGCCTCGGTGAGCGGCGACGCGGAGACCCAGGCCCAGGCTCATGCGCCGGCGGTCGCGCGCAGCCGCTCGAGCACCGGCAGCAGCTCCGAGGGATCGGGCCGCTGCGTGTAGTCCGGGTTGACCTCGGCATAGGCGATGGTGCCGTCGCGCGCGATCACGTAGCGCGCGGGCATCGGCAGGGTCCAGCTCGGCTCGCCGTTGACCACCGCGAGGTCGTTCCTGAACACGTCGCGGTAGAGGTCCTGCAGGTAGCCCGGAAGCGCGAAGCGCAGGCCGAAGGCGGCGGCCACGGCATTGCCGGTGTCCGACAGGATCGGGAAGGCGAGCTTGTTGTCGCGCGCCGACTTGCGGCTGTTCGAGGGCGTCTGCGGCGACACCGCCACCAGTTGCGCGCCGAGCGCCTGCAGGCCCGGCAGCGCTTCCTGCAGCGCCTGCAGGTCCAGGTTGCAGTAGGGGCACCAGACGCCGCGGTAGAAGGTCAGCACCAGCGGGCCCTGGGCCAGCAGCTCCTGCGACGACCAGGCGCGGCCGTCGGCGTCGTGCAGCGTGAAGACCGGGGCGCGATCGCCGGCGCGCAGCGCGCGGTCGGCGGCGCCCGAGGCGATCAGCTCGTCGGTGGCGCGGTGCATGGGCTCGTGGATGAAGGCGGGCGCGTTCCACGGCGGGCCGCCGGCTTCGAAGTTGGCGCGGAAGGCGGCGAGTTTCTCGGGCAGTGACATGGCGATTTCTCCAGCAGGTTGAAGGCACCGGCGGTGCCGTGCCGTCACTGTCTTTGATTCGCCGTTCAGCCGGTAGCCGGCCGGCACGACTAAGATCCATTCGCCATGCAAATCAATCGCAAGCCATGAGCGACCGGCTGCTCGCCCTGCGCCTGTTCACGCGCGTCGCGCACGCGGGCAGTTTCTCGCGCGCGGGGCGCGAGTTCGGGCTCTCGCAGCCTTCGGCCTCGCGCGTGATCGCGACGCTCGAGAAGGAAGTGGGCGCGGCGCTGCTGACGCGCACCACGCGCGCCGTGACGCTGACCGAGGCCGGTGCCGACTACCTCGCGCGCATCGAACCGATCCTGGCCGCGCTCGAGGAGGCCGACCATGCGGCGCGCGGCACCGGCGAGCTGCGCGGCGTGCTGCGCGTGGCGCTGTCCTCGAGCTTCGCGGTGCGCGAGGCGATCCCCGCGCTGGCGCCTTTCATGGCGCGGCATCCGGCGCTGCGCGTCAAGCTGCTGATGCACGACCAGCTGCAGGACCTGGTGAGCGAGGGCGCGGACCTCGCGTTCCGCTTCGGCACGCTGCCCGATTCCAGCGCCACGGCGCGCAGCCTGGGGCTGTTCCAGACCCTGCTGGTGGCCGCGCCCGGCTACCTGCGCCATGCCGGCACGCCGGCGCTGCCGGCCGAGCTCGCGGCGCACGCGGTGGTGGCCGGGCCGAGCGGCGGCGCGTCCTGGTCCTTCGAGCGCGACGGGCGGAAGGTGTCGGTGCGCATCGCGGGCGCGCTGCTGAGCAGCACGATGAACGAGGGCTCGATCGCCGCGGCCGTGGCGGGCCTGGGCATCACCCACACCAGCGAGCTGGGCTGCGGCGCCGAGCTGGCCAGCGGCGCGCTGGTGCGGGTGCTCGCGGACTGGCGCATGGCGCCGGTGGAGCTGCATGCGGTGTTCCCGGCCGGGCGCGCCGCCAAGCCCTCGGCGCGCGCGCTGGCCGAGCACGTCGGCGCGACGCTGGCGGCGCGGGCGACGCCCGGCCGCTGAGCCGCGCGCTCAGGCCGCGAAGCCGCCGTCGATGTTGAGTCCGGCGCCGGTCACGAACGCGGCCTCGGGGCTCGCGAGGTAGGCCACCATGCCCGCGATCTCGTCGGCGTGGCCGTGGCGGTCGAGCGCCATGAAGCTGTGCATGGTCGCGGCCATCGGGCCGTTGGCCGGGTTCATGTCGGTGTCGACCGGGCCGGGCTGCACGTTGTTGACCGTGATGCCGCGCGGACCGAGGTCGCGCGCCAGGCCCTGCACCAGGCCCGTGAGCGCCGACTTGCTCATGGCGTAGATGCTGCCGCCCGCGAAGGGCATGCGCTCGGCGTTGGTGCTGCCGATGTTGACGATGCGCCCGCCGCTGCCCATGTGCGCCAGCGCGGCCTGGATGGCGACGAACACGGCGCGCACGTTGACGGCGATGGTGCGGTCGAAATCGGCCAGCGTGAGCTGGTCGACCGGGCCCAGGTGCAGCACGCCGGCGCTGTTGACCAGGATGTCGATGCGGCCGCCGAAGTGGCGCGCGGCCTGGTCGATGCCGGCCTTGAGCGCCTCGGCATCGGCGCTGTCGATCTTCAGCGCGAGCGCGCGGCCGCCCTCGGCCTCGAGGCTGCGCGCGAGTTCCTCGGCGACGGCCTGCGAGCTGCTGTAGCTGAAGGCCACGGCGGCGCCGTCGCGCGCCAGGCGGCGCACGATGGCCGCGCCGATGCCGCGCGAGCCGCCGGTGACGAAGGCGACCTTGCCCGCGAGGACGGGGGCCGGGGAAGTGGTGGTGGAGGTCATGGTTTTTTCCTGGGTGAGTGGTGTTGGAAGGCCTCCAGTCTCCGCCTTCGATTGCGTTTGCGGTAGCCATCAATCGGTCCCATCAAATTCAACCATTGGTTGAAAATAGGACGATGGAACCGCTCAACCATCTCGCCTCCTTCGTGCAGAGCGCCGAGGGCGGCAGCTTCTCGGCCGCCGCGCGCCGCCTCGGGCTCACGCCGGCCGCGGTCAGCAAGAACGTGGCGCGGCTGGAGGCGCGGCTCGGCGTGCGGCTGTTCCAGCGCAGCACGCGCCGGCTCACGCTGACCGAGGGCGGCGAACGCTTTCTGGCGCAGATCGGCGGCGCGCTCGCCACCCTGCAGGAGGCGGTGGCCGGCATCGACAAGGACGACGGCCAGCCCTCGGGCACGCTCAAGGTCAGCATGGGCCAGGCCTTCGGCCGCGCCCACGTGCTGCCGATGATGGGCGACTTCCTCGCGCGCTACCCGGCGATCGTGCCGGACTGGCATTTCGACAACCTGCAGGCCGACCTCGTCGGCGAGGGCTTCGACGCGGCCATCGGTGGCGGCTTCGAGCTGTCGGCCGGGCTGGTGGCGCGCGAGCTGGCGCGCATCCACGTGGTGGCGGTGGCAGCGCCGGCCTACATGGCGCAGCGGCGGATGCCGCGCCATCCCTCGGAGCTGGCAGCGCTCGACGCACTGGTGCGCCGCTCCTCGCCCACGGGCCGGCTGCGCAGCTGGACCTTGCGGCATGCGCGCGGCGCGGCGAAGGAGGCGGAGGTCACGGTCGAGCTGCCGCGCCCGCGCGCGATCTTCAACGACCCCGAGGCGATCGCGCAGGCCGCGCTGATGGGGCTGGGCGTGGCGATGCTGCCGATGCCCTTCGTGGAGCAGGGACTGCGCGACGGCAGCCTGCTGCGGCTGCTGCCCGAGTGGCACCACGACGCGGGCGCGGTCTGGCTCTACTACCCGAGCAAGAAGCTGCTGCCGCCGAAGACGCGGGCCTTCGTCGACTTCGTGCTCGAGCGCTTCCGTGAGGAGCGGTTTGCGCAGCGCATGCAGGTGGGCTGAGCGCCGCACCGGGCCGCCCCAGGCAAGCTCGCACCGCCGTGCGAAGCACGAAGGCGCTCCGATGAGCCACGCCCGGGGTTTTCACCCGCGACGGCCGCGGCACGCGCCTGTACAAAGGCGCGCATGACTTCTTCCCCTCTGCACTTCCCGTCCCGGCGCGCGCTGCTCGCCGCCTCGATCGCCGCCGCCACCGCCGTGCTCGCCGCACCCTCGTGGGCACAGGGCACCTGGCCCACCAAGCCCGTGCGCATCGTCGTGCCCTTCGCCGCGGGCGGCACCACCGACATCCTCGCGCGCGCGGTCGCGCCCGAGCTCTCGAAGGCCTTCGGCCAGCAGTTCATCGTGGACAACCGCGCGGGCGCCGGCGGCAACGTGGGCGCGGAGATCGTGGCGCGCGCGCCGAACGACGGCTACACGCTGCTGATGGGCACGGTGGGCACGCACGGCATCAACCGCGCGCTCTATCCGAAGCTGCCCTTCGACCCGATCAAGGACTTCGTGCCGATCACCATGGTGGCCGCGGTGCCGAACGTGATGGAGATGAACGCCGAGAAGGCGAAGACGCTCGGCATCCACAACGTGCAGGACTTCATCAAGTACAGCAAGGCCAACCCCGGCAAGTTCAACATGGCCTCGAGCGGCAGCGGCACCTCGATCCATCTCGCGGGCGAGCTGTTCAAGAGCATGACGGGCACCTTCATGGCCCACATCCCCTACAAGGGCTCGGGCCCGGCCCTGCTCGACATGGTGGCCGGCAACGCCGACGTGATGTTCGACAACCTGCCCTCGTCGATGGCGCAGATCAAGGCCGGCAAGCTCACGGCGCTGGCCGTGACCAGCGCCCAGCGCTCGCCCGCGCTGCCCGACGTGCCGACGGTGGAAGAGGCCGGCGGCCCGACGCTCAAGGGCTTCGAGGCCAGTTCGTGGTTCGGGCTGCTGGCGCCCGCGGGCACCTCGCCCGAGATCGTCAACCGCATCCAGCAGGAAGTCGCCAAGTCGCTCGGCACGCCGGCGATCAAGGAGAAGATGCTGGCGCAGGGCGCGATCCCGAGCGGCAGCACGCCGGCCGACTTCACGAAGCTCATCGCGAGCGAGCACGTGAAGTGGGCGAAGGTGGTGAAGGATTCGGGCGCGAAGGTGGACTGAGAGCGTCCCGCCCGAGAGAAGATTCAGCGCCCGTCCGTCGCGGACTGGCGCCGGCAACCGGCCGCCGCGCGGCCGGTTGTCCGACCCGGACTCAGGTGGTCCAGGTCACGTCCTTGTTTTCGGCCAGCGATTCCTTGAGCATGTGCAGCAGCGGCGTGGCGCGCTGGTGCAGCGCCACATGCTGTTTTTCGGCGTCGTGGGTGTGGTCCTCGACCGCGAATTCGTCATGGTTGTGGGTGTTGGCTTTCTCGCGCGCGAGCGCGGCCTCGATGGCCGAGATCGCCCCGGGAATCTGCTCGACCGTGATGATTCCTTGCGCGGAAGGCGACTTGCCGACGATGTCGAACAGCTGGCGCGCGTGCGTCTCGAGCATCACGAAATCCGACGAGGCCCTGGACTGGAAACGATAGAGCATGGGGTTGTCCCTTTCACTTGTAGAGATGATCACGCGTGAAAGGGTACACCGATTGCGCACCGCGCAAGGTGCCGTGATCGACCTTGCCGTCGGGCTTGGTCGAGACCATCTGGTACAGGCCGATCCAGCCCTGCTCGAAGCTCATGGCCGAGCCCGCGAGGTAGAGCCGGTAGGCGCGCAGGATGCGCTCGGCGTTGGCGTGCTGGCGCTCGCTGCCGCCGTTGCGCAGCACGGCGCGCGCCGTTTCGAGCTGCGCCTCGAGCGCGTCGGACCAGGCCCACAAGGTGCGCGCGTAGTGCGGCCGCAGGCTCTCGACGTCGACGATCTCCAGGCCGGCCGCCGCGGTCTCGCGCAGCACGTGCGTGACGTGCAGCAGCTCGCCACCCGGGAAGATGTACTTCTCGATGAAGTCGCCCATGCCGTTGCCGAGCTGGCGGTAGTTGAGCTGGCCCGAGGTGATGCCGTGGTTCATCAGCAGGCCGCCGGGCGCCAGCAATGAATGGATCTTGGCGAAGTAGGTCGGCATGTTGGCCGCGCCCACGTGTTCGAACATGCCCACCGAGGAGATCTTGTCGAAGGGCCGCTCCGCCGACAGCTCGCGGTAGTCGCGCAGCTCGACGCGCACGCGGCCCGTGAGGCCCTTCTCCTCGATCAGGCGCTGCACGTGCGCATGCTGGTTGCGCGACAGCGTGATGCCGGTGGCGTCGACACCGTAGTGCTCGGCGGCCCACAGCAGCAGGCCGCCCCAGCCCGAACCCACGTCGAGGTAGCGCTCGCCGGGCTTGAGCATCAGCTTGCGGCAGATGTGGTCGAGCTTGGCTTCCTGCGCCTGCGCCAGCGTGAGGTCGGGCGTCGCGTAGTAGGCGCAGGAGTAGACCCGGCGCGGGTCGAGCCAGAGTGCGTAGAAGTCGTCGGAGACGTCGTAGTGGAACTCGATCTGGGCGGCGTCCTTGCGCAGCGAATGCGAGCCGCGGGACTTGGCCAGGTGCTGCAGGCGGCTCCACCATCCGGTGTCGGTCTCGGCCGGGTTGCCGGGCAGCAGGCCGACGGCGGCATCGATCAGGTCGCGCATGGCGCCCTCGATCTGCACCTTGCCCTCCACGTAGGCCTCGCCGATCGCGCCCACCTGTCGGGCCGCGAGCTTGGCCAGTGCCGACCACTCCGAAAAAGCCAGCGTGACACGCGAACCGGCTGCGGCAACCCGTCGCCCATCGGGCAGTTCCAGTGCCACGGGCACGGGTAGCGAAGCCAGCTGCGACTCGATCTTGGGTATCAAGCTTTGCATGGGCCGCATGGTATTGATTTTTCGAGCTTCTTGCATGCGGTTGCATCCGGCGGCCCGGATCGTGTCGCGGGGACACCGGCCGGCGCCAGCGCGGACGGGCCCGATGTGCTGCGGGTAAATCCGTTTGACAGCAGATTGTTTATGTCTAAACTATTCAACCATGAACAGCATCGCCCACGCCCCGTCCATGGACCTCCAACGCATCCTGTGCATCGGCGGCGGGCCCGCCGGCCTGTACTTCGCGCTGCTGATGAAGGCGCGCAACCCGGCCCTCCAGATCACGGTGGTGGAGCGCAACCGGCCCTTCGACACCTTCGGCTGGGGCGTGGTGCTCAGCGACCAGACGCTCGCGAACCTGCGCGCGGCCGACCCCGAATCCGCCGCGCTGATCGGCGACGACTTCCACCACTGGGACGACATCCAGGTCTTCTTCAAGGGCCGCCAGGTGCGCTCGGGCGGCCACGGCTTCTGCGGCATCGGCCGCAAGCGGCTGCTCAACATCCTGCAGGAGCGCTGCCTCGCGCTCGGCGTCGAGCTGGTGTTCGAGACCGACGTGACCGACGACCAGGCACTGGCCGCGAAGTACGAGGCCGACCTGGTGATCGCGAGCGACGGCCTCAACAGCCGCATCCGCCAGCGCTATGCCGACGTGTTCCAGCCCGACATCGACCTGCGCCAGTGCCGCTTCGTCTGGCTCGGCACGCACCAGACCTTCGACGCCTTCACCTTCGCCTTCGAACAGACCGAGCACGGCTGGTTCCAGGCCCACGCCTACCAGTTCGACGAGGACACCTCGACCTTCATCGTCGAGACGCCCGAGGCCGTGTGGCAGGCCCATGGCCTCGACCGGATGGAGCAGCCCGAGGCGATCGCCTTCTGCGAGAAGCTGTTCGCGAAGTACCTCGACGGCCACTCGCTGATCAGCAACGCCACGCACCTGCGCGGCTCGGCCAACTGGATCCGCTTCCCGCGCGTGGTGTGCGAGCACTGGACGCACCGCGTCGACGTCGGCGGCCGCTCGGTGCCCGTGGTGCTGATGGGCGATGCCGCGCACACGGCGCACTTCTCGATCGGCTCGGGCACCAAGCTCGCGCTCGAGGACGCGATCGACCTGGCCAACGAATTCGCCGCCGGCGGCAGCACCGACCAGGTGCTCGAGCAGTACGAGGCGCGCCGCAGCGTCGAGGTGCTCAAGATCCAGAACGCCGCGCGCAACTCCACCGAATGGTTCGAGAACGTGCCGCGCTACACCGGCATGGAGATCGAGCAGTTCGCCTATTCGCTGCTCACGCGCTCGCAGCGCATCAGCCACGAGAACCTGCGGCTGCGCGACACCAAGTGGCTCGGCGGCTACGAGCAGTGGCTGGCCGGCGGCAAGGCCGTCGCGCCCATGCTGATGCCGCTCAAGGTGCGCGGGCTCGAGCTCAAGAACCGCATCCTGGTCTCGCCGATGGCGACCTACAGCGCGGTCGACGGCGTGCCGCAGGACTTCCTGCTGGTGCACCTGGGCGCGCGCGCGCTCGGCGGCGCGGCGATGGTGTTCGTCGAGATGACCAGCCCCACGCCCGAAGGCCGCATCACGCCCGGCTGCACCGGCCTCTACAACGACGAGCAGCAGGCCGCGTTCAAGCGCATCGTCGACTTCGTGCACGCGCAGTCGAGCGCGAAGATCGCGATGCAGCTCGGCCACAGCGGCCCCAAGGGCTCGACGCAGGTGGGCTGGGAAGGCACCGACGAGCCGCTGCCCAGCGGCAACTGGCCGCTGCTGGCCGCCAGCGCGCTGCCCTACGGCGAACAGAACCAGCTGCCGGCCGCGATCACGCGCGCCGAGATGGACACGCTGCGCGATCAGTTCGTGGCCTCGACCCGCCGCACGGCCGAGGCCGGCTTCGACTGGCTCGAGCTGCACTGCGCGCACGGCTACCTGCTGTCGGCCTTCATCAGCCCGCTGACCAACCTGCGCGAGGACGAGTACGGCGGCAGCCTCGAGAACCGCTGCCGCTATCCGCTCGAGGTGTTCCGCGCGATGCGCGCCGCCTGGCCGGCGGACAAGCCGATGAGCGTGCGCATTTCGGCCCACGACTGGGCGCCCGGCGGCAACACCGATGCCGACGCGGTGGCGATCGCGCGCTTCTTCAAGGACGCGGGCGCCGACTTCATCGACGTCTCCTCGGGCCAGACCACGCGCGCCGCCAAGCCGGTCTACGGCCGCATGTACCAGACGCCGTTCGCCGACCGCATCCGCAACGAGGTCGGCATCTCGACCATCGCCGTGGGCGCGATCACCGAGGCCGACCAGGCCAACAGCATCATCGCCGCCGGCCGGGCCGACCTCTGCGCGATCGCGCGGCCGCACCTGGCCGACCCGGCCTGGACGCTGCACGAGGCCGCCAAGCTGCAGAGCCGCGCCGTCGAGTGGCCGAAGCAGTACCTGAGCGGGCGCGACCAGATGTACCGCGAGATCGCGAAGCAGCAGCAGATGG
Source organism: Variovorax sp. FG153 (assembly GCF_057809595.1). Taxonomy (NCBI): domain Bacteria; kingdom Pseudomonadati; phylum Pseudomonadota; class Betaproteobacteria; order Burkholderiales; family Comamonadaceae; genus Variovorax; species Variovorax sp. FG153. The sequence continues at coordinate 54,460 of NZ_JBMDKG010000020.1, read as the reverse complement.
CGGCCGCCGCCAATGCAGCGATGGCCGCGGCGCAAAGCGAAGAGACGCACTGAACGACGGCGGCACCCCATGGACCTCGAAGCCCGCGCCCACGCCGAACACCCCGAAGCGCTGCGGCTGTGGCTGCGCCTGCTGACCTGCACGCAGCTGATCGAGAAGGAAGTGCGCAACGGGCTGCGCGCGCAATTCGCCACCACGCTGCCGCGCTTCGACCTGATGTCGCAGCTCGAGCGCTCGCCCGAGGGGCTGAAGATGAACGAGCTGTCGCGCCGGATGATGGTGACCGGCGGCAACGTGACCGGCATCACCGACCAGCTCGTGACCGAGGGCCTGGTCGAGCGCGTCGACGTCGAGGGCGACCGCCGCGCCTGGCGCGTGCGGCTCACGCCGCGCGGCCGCAAGCTGTTCCACGAGATGGCGCAGCAGCACGAGGACTGGATCGTCGAGGCCTTCGCGGGCCTCACGGGCAAGGAGATCGCGCAGCTGCACAAGCTGCTCGGCAAGGTCAAGCAACACTCACAGAGCCAGACACTGGCGGAGGCCGAATGAAGCACTACATCGGCGCGGGCAATCCCATGCACGCGCAATTCGAAGCGAAGGCGGCCTATGCCGCGAAGCACTTCGCCTGGCACTACGACAACGGCGTGGGCACCATCACGCTGAACCGCCCCGAGCGCAAGAACCCGCTGACCTTCGACTCGTACGCCGAGCTGCGCGACCTGTTCCGCGCGCTCAATTACGCGAGCGACGTGAAGGTGATCGTGGTCACGGGCGCGGGCGGCAACTTCTGCTCGGGCGGCGACGTGCACGAGATCATCGGTCCGCTGACCGGCATGCGCATGCCCGAGCTGCTCGAGTTCACGCGCATGACGGGCGACCTGGTGAAGGCGATCCGCGCCTGCCCGCAGCCGATCGTCGGCGCGATCGACGGCGTGTGCGCCGGCGCCGGCGCGATGATCGCGCTGGCCTGCGACCTGCGCTACGGCTCGCCCGCCACGCGCACCGCCTTCCTGTTCACGCGCGTCGGCCTGGCCGGCGCGGACATGGGCGCCTGCGCGCTGCTGCCGCGCGTGATCGGCCAGGGCCGCGCTTCCGAGCTGCTGTTCACGGGCCGCGCGATGACCGCGCAGGAAGGCCATGCCTGGGGCTTCTTCAACGCGCTGCACGAGAGCGACGCGCTGCTCGAGGCCGCGACCAAGATGGCGCGCGAGCTGGCCGAGGGCCCGAGCTTCGCGCACGGCATGACCAAGACCATGCTGGCGCAGGAATGGTCGATGACCATCGACCAGGCGATCGAGGCCGAGGCGCAGGCGCAGGCGATCTGCATGCAGACCGAGGACTTCCGCCGTGCCTACGAGGCCTTCGCGGCCAAGCGCAAGCCGGTGTTCGGCGGGGACTGAGGTCATGGCGAAGATCCCGGCTCCTCCTTCCACCGCGCACCTGGCGCTGCCCTTCTTCGACGAGGCGCATCGCGCGCTCGCGAGCGACCTGCTGCCCTGGTGCGCCGCGCAGGAGGTCGACGAGCGCGACGACCGCGCGGCCTGCCGCGAATGGGTGCGCCGCCTCGGCGACGGCGGCTGGCTGCGCTACGCGGTGCCCGGCAGCGCCGGCGGCGCGCTCGAGCGCCTCGATTCGCGCGCACTGGTGCTGCTGCGCGAAACCCTCGGCTACCACTCGCCGCTGGCCGACTTCGCCTTCGCGATGCAGGGCCTGGGCAGCGGCGCGATCACGCTCGCCGGCACGCCCGGGCAGCAGTCGCGCTACCTCGGCGCGGTCGGCAAGGGCGAGAAGATCGCGGCCTTCGCGCTGAGCGAGCCCGAGGCCGGTTCCGACGTGGCCGCCATGGCCATGCGCGCCGAGCCCACGGCCGACGGCTGGCGCCTCCACGGCAGCAAGACCTGGATCAGCAACGGCGGCATCGCCGACTTCTACTGCGTGTTCGCCAAGACCGATCCCGCGGGCGGCACGCGCGGCATCACGGTGTTCATCGTCGATGCGACCACGCCCGGCCTCGACACCTCCGAGCACATCGACGTGATGGCGCCGCATCCGCTGGCCACCCTGCGCTTCGACGACTGCGTGGTGCCGCGCGACGCGCAGCTCGGCGAGCTCAACGGCGGCTTCAAGCTCGCGATGCGCACGCTCGACATCTTCCGCGCCTCCGTGGCCGGCGCCGCGCTCGGCATGGGCCGGCGCGCGCTGGCCGAGGCGATCTCGCACGCGAAGAACCGCCGCATGTTCGGCCAGACGCTGGCCGACTTCCAGCTCACTCAGGCCAGGCTCGGCGAGATGGCGGCGCTGATCGACGGCGCGGCGCTGCTGACCTACCGCGCGGCCTGGATGCGCGACGAGGCCGAGCAGCGCGGCGGCGCGCCGGTGGGCGACGTGTCGGCCGCGGCCGCGATGGCCAAGATGGCCGCGACCGAGAACGCCAGCCGCGTCATCGACATGGCGCTGCAGATGCATGGCGGCCTCGGCGTCAAGGTCGGCACCAAGATCGAGGCCCTCTACCGCGACATCCGTTCGCTACGCATCTACGAGGGCGCGACGGAAGTGCAGCAACTGATCATCGGCAAATCCGTACTGCGGGGATGAACACCGTGACCGCTCCATCCGCCCAAGTCGACCGCTTCGTGCACGACCGGCTGCCGCCGGCGGCGCAGTTGCCGGTCTTCCGCTACGACCGGCCCGAACTGCAACTGCCCGACCAGCTCAACCTGGTCGAGGAACTGCTCGACAAGGCCCCCGCCAAGGGCTTCGGCGACCGGCCGCTGCTGCGCTCGCCGCAAGGCACGCTCAGCTATTCGCAGGCCGCCATCCAGGTCAACCGCATCGCGCAGGTGCTGACCGAGGACCTGGGCCTGGTGCCCGGCAACCGCGTGCTGCTGCGCGGCGGCAACTCGGTGGCGATGGCGCTGGCCTGGCTCGCGGTGGTGAAGGCCGGACTGATCGCCGTCGCGACCATGCCGCTGCTGCGCGCCAAGGAGCTCGGCGACATCATCGAAAAGTCGCAGCCGGTGGCCGCGCTGTGCGACGGCCGGCTGCTCGACGAGCTGGTGGCCGCGCAGCAGGCGCACCCGGTGCTCGCCGACATCATCGCCTTCAACCGGCCCGACGCGCCCGATTCGCTGTCCGCGCGCGCGGCCGCCAAGAGCGGCATCTTCGAGGCCTGCCCCACGGCGGCCGACGACATCGCGCTCCTGGCCTTCACCTCGGGCACCACGGGCAAGCCGAAGGCGCCCGTGACCACGCACCGCGACGTGCTCGCCATGTGCGAGACCTGGCCGCGCCACGTGCTGCGGGCGCGCCCCGAGGACGTGGTGGTGGGCTCGCCGCCGCTGGCCTTCACCTTCGGGCTCGGCGGGCTGCTGGTGTTCCCGATGTACGCGGGTGCCTCGATCTACTTCCCCGACGCGCCCTTCACGCCCGAAGGCCTGGTGAAGCTGATCAACGAGGTCGGCGCGACCATCTGCTACACCGCCCCGACCTTCTACCGCCAGATGGCGCCGTTCGTGAAGCAGCACGGCGCGCCCACGCTGCGCATCAGCGTGAGCGCGGGCGAAGCCCTGCCCGATGCCACGCGCCAGCTCTGGAAGGAGGCCACCGGCCTCGAGATGCTCGACGGCATCGGCGGCACCGAGGTGTTCCACATCTACATCTCGGCCGCGGGCGACGAGGTGCGCCGCGGTGCCGTCGGCAAGGCCGTGCCGGGCTTCATCGCCAAGGTGGTCGATGCCGAGGGCAACGAGGTGCCGCGCGGCACGGTCGGCAAGCTGGCGCTGCAGGGACCGGTGGGCTGCCGCTACCTCGACGACGCGCGGCAGGCCGACTACGTGAAGAACGGCTGGAACTATCCGGGCGATTCCTTCGTCCAGGACGACGACGGCTATTTCTTCTACCAGGCGCGCGCCGACGACATGATCATCACCGCCGGCTACAACGTCGGCGGCCCCGAGGTCGAGGATGCGCTGCTCAAGCATCCGGCCGTGGCCGAGTGCGGCGTGATCGGCAAGCCCGATGCCGACCGCGGCATGATCGTCAAGGCCTTCTGCGTGCTGAAGCCCGGGCAGACCGGCGATGCCGGCCTCGTGAAGGCGCTGCAGGACCACGTGAAGGCCACGATCGCGCCGTTCAAGTACCCGCGCGAGATCGAGTTCGTGTCCGTGCTGCCACGCACCGAAACGGGCAAGCTGCAACGCTTCAAACTGAGACAAACCGAAGACAACAGGTCCACCACATCATGATCAAACTCTTGCAGCCTCCAGGCTGGTTGCCCCCCAAGGGCTATGCGAATGGCGTCGCGGCGCGCGGCACCATGGTGTTCGTCGGCGGACAGATCGGCTGGAATGCCCAGCAGCAGTTCGAGTCGGACGACTTCATCGACCAATGCGGCCTGGCGCTGCGCAACATCGTCGAGGTACTGCGCGAGGCCGGTGCCGGCCCCGAGCACATGGTGCGCATGACCTGGTACGTGGTCGACCGCGACGAGTACAGCAGTCGGCTCGCCGAGCTCGGCCCGGTGTACCGCGATGCGATGGGCCGCAACTTCCCGGCGATGACCTGCGTGCAGGTCGCGGCGCTGGTGGAGCCGCGCGCGAAGATCGAGATCGAGGTCACGGCGGTGGTGCCGGACTGACGAAGGCATTTCGCCCCATCAACGACAAAGCCCTCTCGCGAGGGCTTTTCTTTTGGGCGTGCGCTTTGCGTTGTTGCAACGCGATTGCGAATCCGCAGCGGGAAAAGAAAAAGGGTCTTTCGTTTCCGAAAGACCCTTCTCAATGTGGTTGCGCGAGCAAGATTTGAACTTGCGACCTTTGGGTTATGAGCCCAACGAGCTACCAGGCTGCTCCATCGCGCGGCAAGAGATAAATTATAGCACTTATTCCGCGGCGTTCTGCTCGGTGGCAGCAACTTCGCTCACTTCAGGGCGATCGACGAGTTCGACCAGCGCCATCGGCGCGTTGTCGCCCACGCGGAAACCCATCTTGAGGATGCGGGTGTAGCCACCGGGACGCGCGGCGAAGCGCGGGCCCAGTTCGCCGAACAGCTTCACGACGGAGTCGCGGCTGCGCAGGCGGTCGAAGGCCAGGCGCTTGTTGGCGACGGTGGGCTTCTTGGCGAGCGTGATCATCGGCTCGATGACGCGGCGCAGTTCCTTGGCCTTGGGGACCGTGGTCTTGATGACTTCGTGCTCGATGAGCGAGTTCATCATGTTCTGCAGCATCGCGAGGCGGTGCGAGCTGGTGCGGTTGAGTTTGCGGAGTCCGTGTCCGTGACGCATGGTGCTTTCCTTTGCTTTTTGAAGAACGGGCAGCCGTGTCAGGTACTGCCCGGTGCACTGGCCCTTTTCAGAGGGCCGTTAAAAAATCAACGCTTGTCGAGGCCGGCCGGCGGCCAGCTTTCGAGCTTCATACCCAGGGTCAGGCCGCGCGAGGCGAGCACTTCCTTGATTTCGTTGAGCGACTTGCGACCCAGGTTCGGGGTCTTGAGCAGCTCGTTCTCGGTACGCTGGATCAGGTCGCCGATGTAGTAGATGTTTTCGGCCTTCAGGCAGTTGGCCGAACGCACGGTGAGCTCGAGCTCGTCGACCGGGCGCAGCAGGATCGGGTCGAACTGCTGTGCGCTGCGCGGTGCCGGGGCATCGAACGCGGCCAGTTCGCCGCCTTCGAGCTGCGCGAACACGGCGAGCTGCTCGACCAGGATCTTGGCCGAGGCGCGCACGGCGTCTTCGGCGGTGATCGCGCCGTTGGTCTCGATTTCGACCAGCAGCTTGTCGAGGTCGGTGCGCTGTTCGACGCGGGCGCTTTCGACGGTGTAGCTCACGCGCTTCACGGGCGAGAACGAAGCATCGAGAACGATGCGGCCGATCGACTTGGTCGGCTCGTCCGCATAGCGGCGCATCGTGCCGGGCACGTAGCCGCGGCCCTTCTCGACCTTGATCTGCATGTCGAGCTTGCCGCCTTGCGACAGGTGGGCGATCACGTGGTCGGGATTGATGATCTCGACGTCGTGCGGGGTCTGGATGTCCGATGCCAGGACCGCGCCTTCGCCGTCCTTGCGCAGGCTCAGCGTGACTTCATCGCGGTTGTGGAGCTTGAACACCACGCCCTTGAGGTTCAGCAGGATGTTGACGACGTCTTCCTGCACGCCATCGATCGACGAGTACTCGTGCAGAACGCCGGCGATCGTGACTTCGGTGGCCGAATAACCGACCATGGACGACAGCAGCACGCGACGCAGCGCGTTGCCGAGCGTGTGGCCGTAGCCGCGCTCGAAAGGCTCGAGCGTCACCTTGGCCTTGTTGGCCGCGAGTTGCTCGACCTGGATGGTCTTGGGTTTCAGCAGGGTGGTTTGCATGCAGACTTCCTCTCAATACCCCCGGCTCGTTACACCGGTAAGGCTGGTGAAGCGCCTGGCCCGCAGCGCGCATGCGGCACGAACCAGGAACGGGAACAACAAAAACAGGACTCCCGCCGCCGCTTGCGCGGTGCGGGAGTGGAAATCAACGCGAATACAGTTCGACGATCAGCGATTCGTTGATGTCCGCGGCGAACTCGTCGCGATCCGGGACCTTCTTGAAGGTGCCTTCGGCCTTGTCGGCATTCACGTCGACCCAGCCAGGGATACCGACTTGCTGGGCGAGTTGCAGCGCTTCGACGACGCGGTTCTGCTTCTTCGACTTCTCGCGCACGGCGATCACGTCGCCGGTCTTCACCAGGTACGACGGGATGTTGACCGACTGGCCGTTCACCGTGATGGCCTTGTGCGACACGAGCTGGCGCGCTTCGGCGCGGGTCGAGCCGAAGCCCATGCGGTAGACGACGTTGTCCAGGCGCGACTCGAGCAGGAACAGCAGGTTGGCGCCGGTGTTGCCACGGCGGCGATCGGCTTCTTCGAAGTAGCGGCGGAACTGCTTCTCGAGCACGCCGTACATGCGCTTGACCTTCTGCTTCTCACGCAGCTGCAGACCGTAGTCCGAGGTGCGCTGACCCGAGGTGCGGCCATGCTGGCCGGGCTTGGAGTCGAACTTGGCCTTGTCCTGGATCGAGCGGCGGGCGCTCTTCAGGAACAGGTCGGTGCCTTCGCGGCGGGAGAGTTTGGCCTTGGGGCCGAGGTAGCGTGCCACGTCTTTTCCTTTGTTTGCTGCCGCAGTCGCCTGCGGGAGCCATCGACAACAGAGTGCCGATGGCGGTGGGCTTAGTTAAAAAACAAATGCGCAGCCGCTTTGAAACGGCTGCGCCTGAGGGGGCTGACGCTCAGATGCGACGACGCTTCTGGGGGCGGCAGCCGTTGTGCGGAACGGGCGTCACGTCGGCAATGGAATTGATCCGGATGCCGAGCGCAGCCAGTGCGCGCACCGACGATTCGCGACCGGGGCCGGGGCCCTTGATCTCGACGTCGAGGTTCTTGATGCCTTGTTCGACAGCAGCACGGCCGGCCACTTCCGAAGCGACCTGCGCGGCGAACGGGGTCGACTTGCGCGAGCCCTTGAAGCCCTGGCCACCCGACGAAGCCCACGACAGGGCGTTGCCCTGGCGATCGGTGATCGTGATGATGGTGTTGTTGAACGAGGCGTGCACGTGGGCGATGCCGTCCGCAACGTTCTTGCGAACCTTCTTGCGAACGCGCTGTGCGGCGTTGTTGGCAGGAGCTTTAGCCATGCTGTTTCAATCCTTACTTCTTCAGGGACTGCGCTGCCTTGCGCGGACCCTTGCGGGTGCGGGCATTGGTGCGCGTGCGCTGGCCGCGCATCGGCAGGCCGCGACGATGACGGAAGCCGCGGTAGCAGCCGATGTCCATCAAGCGCTTGATGTTCATCGTCGTCTCGCGGCGCAGGTCGCCTTCGATCGTGAACAAGGCGATCTGGTCGCGGATCTTCTCGAGATCGGCGTCGGTCAGATCCTTGATCTTCTTCGAATATTCGATGCCGCTCGCTTCGCAGATCTGACGGGCGCGGGTGCGACCGATACCGAAGATGGCGGTCAGGCCGATCTCAGCGTGCTTGTGCGGCGGAATGTTGATGCCAGCAATACGTGCCATGTGCGTCCTCTAATACTCTTTGATCAACCCTGGCGCTGCTTGTGGCGCGGGTCGGTACAGATCACGCGCACCACACCCTTGCGGCGGATGATCTTGCAATTACGGCAGATGGTTTTGACCGAAGCCGAAACTCTCATTTCACTCTCCTAAATCTCTGTTCAACCGGCGGGGGGACGGTGCCCTGTGCCTTACGAAGTCTTGAAATTGGCCTTCTTCAGCAGCGACTCGTACTGCTGGGACATCATGTAGTTCTGCACCTGGGCCATGAAGTCCATCGTGACGACCACGATGATCAACAGGGAGGTACCGCCGAAGTAGAACGGAACGTTGTACTTCAGGATCAGGAACTCGGGCAGCAGGCAGACGAAGGTGATGTACACCGCGCCGGCCAACGTCAGGCGAACCAGGATCTTGTCGATGTAGCGCGCCGTCTGATCACCCGGGCGGATGCCCGGAATGAACGCACCGCTCTTCTTCAGGTTGTCGGCGGTCTCGCGGCTGTTGAACACGAGGGCCGTATAGAAGAAGCAGAAGAACACGATCGCGGCGGCGTACAGCAGCACGTAGATCGGCTCGCCCGGGCGCAATGCGCTCGCCACGTCCTTGATCCAGCGGAACCCGCCTTCGCCGGTGCTGAACCAGCCCACCACCGTCGCCGGCAGCAGAATGATCGAGGACGCGAAGATCGGCGGAATCACGCCGGCCATGTTCAGCTTCAGCGGCAGGTGCGACGACTGACCGCCATACACCTTGTTGCCGACCTGGCGCCGCGCATAGTTCACGAGGATCTTGCGCTGGCCGCGTTCGACGAACACCACGAAGTAGGTGACCAGCACCACCACCGCGACGATGAACAGCGCGATGATCACGTTCATGGCGCCGGTACGCACCAGCTCCAGCAGACCGCCGATGGCGTTCGGCAGGCCGGCCGCGATACCCGCGAAGATCAGGATCGAGATGCCGTTGCCCAGGCCGCGTTCGGTGATCTGCTCGCCGAGCCACATCAGGAACATCGAACCGGCCGTCAGGCTCACCATGGCGGTGATGCGGAAGCCGAAGCCGGGCGAGATCACCAGGCCGGCCGACGACTCAAGCGCCACCGCGATGCTGAACGACTGGAACAGCGCCAGACCCAGTGCACCGTAGCGGGTGTACTGCGTGATCTTGCGACGGCCCGCCTCGCCTTCCTTCTTCAATTGCTCGAAGCTCGGAAGCACGTAGGTCATCAGCTGCATGATGATCGACGCCGAGATGTACGGCATGATCCCCAGCGCAAACACCGTGAAACGCGACAGCGCGCCACCCGAGAACATGTTGAACAGGCTCAGGATGCCGCCCTGCTGCCCCTGGAACAACGCCGCGAGCTGGTCGGGGTTGATGCCGGGCACGGGAATGTGCGCGCCGATCCGGTAGACCACGAGCGCGAGCAGCAAGAAGACCAGCCGGCGACGCAGGTCGCCGAACTTGCCCGTCTTTGCGATCGTTGCCGCGTTAGTTGCCACGAGGAGCTTCTTTCAGTCCGAAGGTCTGTCGATCAGGCGACGCTGCCGCCGGCCGCTTCGATCGCGGCCTTGGCACCAGCGGTGGCACCGACGCCCGTCAGCTTGACGGCCTTGGTGAGTTCACCGGTCTTGATGACCTTCACCACCTTGGCGAGCTGGCCCACGAGGCCGGCTTGCTTCAGGGCGAGCACGTCCACTTCGGCCAGGCCGAGCTGCTCGAGAGCGGCCAGCGTGACTTCGGCGTTGAACTTGAGCGATTGCGACTTGAAGCCACGCTTCGGCAGGCGGCGCTGCAGCGGCATTTGACCGCCTTCGAAGCCGACCTTGTGGAAACCGCCTGCGCGCGACTTCTGACCCTTGTGGCCGCGACCCGAGGTCTTGCCCAGGCCGGAACCGATACCGCGGCCGACACGGCGCTTGGCGTGCTTGGCGCCATCCGCCGGCTTGATGCCATTGAGTTCCATGTCAGTCTCTCTTACAGAACTTTGACCAGATAACTGATCTTGTTGATCATGCCGCGCACCGCGGGGGTGTCCTGCAGCTCGCTCACGCTGTTGAGCTTGCGCAGACCCAGGCCACGAACGGTGTCCCGGTGCGATTGCTTGGTGCCGATCGGGCTCTTGACCAGTTGCACCTTCAGGGTTTGTTGTTGCGTCGTCATTTGAATGCTTCCTTCAGCCTTGCAAGAGCTCGCGCTCAGGCGAAGAGTTCTTCGACGGTGAGGCCGCGCTTGGCAGCCACTTCGGACGCGGTCGTCGAGTTCTTCAACCCGTCGAGCGTGGCACGAACCATGTTGTAGGGATTCGACGAACCATGGCTCTTGGCCACGATGTCGGTGATGCCCATGACTTCGAACACGGCGCGCATCGGGCCGCCGGCGATGATGCCGGTACCCTTGGGAGCCGGGTACATCACGACCGTCGAGGCACCGTGGTGGCCCTGCACCTGGTGATGCAGCGTGCCGTTCTTGATCGGCGCCTTGAACAGGTTGCGACGGGCTTCTTCCATCGCCTTCTGCACGGCGGCGGGCACTTCCTTCGACTTGCCCTTGCCCATGCCGACGCGGCCATCGCCGTCACCGACCACGGTCAGCGCCGCGAAACCGAGGATACGACCACCCTTCACCACCTTGGTGACGCGGTTGATCGCGATCATCTTCTCGCGCAGACCGTCCTCGGGGCCTTCGTTCTGCGTTCTTGCCTGAATCTTTGCCATTTTGAATCTCGTGTCCGGTTAGAACTGCAGGCCGGCTTCGCGGGCCGCATCGGCCAGCGCCTTGACGCGGCCGTGGTACGCGAAACCTGCGCGGTCGAAGGCAACCTTCTCGACGCCGGCAGCCTTCGCCTTTTCGGCGATGCGCTTGCCGATGGCCGTGGCCGCAGCGGTGTTGCCGCCCTTGCCCGAGCCGCCGAGCGCGGTGCGCACTTCGGCTTCGGCGGTGGAGGCCGTGGCCAGCACCTTCGAGCCGTCGCCGGAGATGACGGTCGCGTAGATGTGCAGGTTGGTGCGGTTCACCGTCAGGCGAGCCACGCCCTGCGTCGCGATGCGGATGCGGGTCTGGCGCGAACGGCGGAGACGCTGTGCTTTTTTGGTCAACATCATTTTGCTGCCCCTTACTTCTTCTTGGTCTCTTTGATCACGATCTTCTCGTCCGCATAACGGATACCCTTGCCCTTGTAGGGCTCGGGCGGACGAACGGCACGGATCTCAGCGGCCACTTGGCCGACGCGCTGGCGGTCGGCACCCTTGATCACGATTTCGGTCGGGGTCGCGGTGGCCACCGTGATGCCTTGCGGCATATCGATGTTGACCGGGTGCGAGTAACCGACTTGCAGATTCAGCTTGGAACCCTGGGCGGCGGCCTTGTAGCCCACGCCGATCAGGTTGAGCTTCTTCTCGAAGCCCTTGGTCACACCGACCACCATGTTGTTCACCAGCTGGCGGATCGTGCCGCTCATCGCATTCGCTTCGCGCGAATCGTTGGCGGGCTCGAAGTTCAGCTTGCCGTCCTTGCTGACGACGTTGACCAGCGCGTTGCGCGCGAGGCTGAGCGAACCGCCCGTGCCCTTGACGCTGATCTGGTCTTCCTTGATCTGCACATCCACGCCTTGGGGGATGGCGACCGGCGATTTTCCTACTCGGGACATTTCAGTTTCTCCTCGATGTCTCGGTCAGGCGACGTAGCACAGCACTTCGCCACCGACACCGGAGGCGCGCGCCTTGCGGTCGGTCATCACGCCCTGGGGGGTCGTGACGATCGCAACGCCGAGGCCGTTCTGGACTTGCGGAATGGCCGAGCTGGCCTTGTAGACGCGCAGGCCGGGGCGGCTCACGCGTTCGATGCGCTCGATCACCGGACGACCGGCGTAGTACTTCAGCGAAATCTCGAGCTCGCTCTTGCCGGCTTCGGTCTTGACCTGGAAGCCGTCGATGTAGCCCTCGTCCTTCAGGACTTGTGCGATCGCGATCTTCACCTTGGAAGACGGGACCGACACGGTGGGCTTCGCCACCATCTGCGCGTTGCGGATACGCGTCAGCAGGTCGGCAATGGGATCACTCATGCTCATGTTGTTTGCTCCTGCCTGGCTTACCAGCTGGCCTTGATGACACCGGGGATGTCACCGTTGAATGCCAGTTCGCGGATCTTGGCGCGGGCCAGACCGAATTGACGGAAGGTGCCGCGCGGACGACCGGTGATTTCGCAACGGTTGCGTTGACGCGTGGGGTTCGCGTTGCGCGGGAGCTTTTGCAGTGCCAGGCGGGCGGCTGCGCGCTCTTCTTCGGTCTTCTTGAGGTCGTTCGAGGCGGCCTTCAGTTCGGCGTGCTTGGCGGCGAACTTGGCAACCAGCTTGTCGCGCTTGAGTTCGCGCTGGATCAAAGATGCTTTAGCCACGGATCACCTCAGTTCTTGAACGGGAAACGGAAGCCGGCGAGCAGCGCCTTGGCTTCTTCATCGGTCTTGGCCGTCGTCGTGATGCTGATGTTCAGACCACGCAGGGCGTCGACCTTGTCGTACTCGATCTCGGGGAAGATGATCTGCTCTTTCACGCCGATGTTGTAGTTGCCACGACCGTCGAATGCACGACCCGAGATACCGCGGAAGTCGCGCACGCGGGGCAGGGCCACGGTGACGAAGCGGTCCAGGAATTCGTACATGTGCACGCCGCGCAGCGTGACCATGCAGCCGATGGGCTGGTTCTCGCGGATCTTGAAACCGGCGATGGCCTTCTTCGACTTGGTGACCACGGGCTTCTGGCCGGCGATCTTGGTCAGGTCGGCGACGGCGTTGTCGAGGACCTTCTTGTCGGCGACGGCTTCACCCACGCCCATGTTGAGCGTGATCTTGGTGAGGCGGGGGACCTGCATCGGCGAGGTGTAGCCGAACTTCTCGGTCAGGTCTTTCGCGATCTTTTCGCGATAGTGTTGTTGGAGACGTGCCATCTGAGTACCTCTTAGGCGATCTTGATTTCTTCGCCGCTGGACTTGAAGACACGCACTGCGACGCGCTTGCCTTCGGCATCCTGGCTCACCTTGATGCCCACGCGATCGGCCTTGCCGGTCGCGGCATTGAAGATCGCCACGTTGGATTGGTGAATCGGCATGGCCTTCTCGACGATGCCACCGGTCGTGCCCTTGAGCGGGTTCGGCTTGGTGTGCTTCTTGACGAGGTTGATGCCTTCGACGAGCACGTGCGAGTCGTCCTTGCGCAGCGTGACGACGCCACGCTTGCCCTTGTCGCGGCCGGCCAACACGATGACCTGGTCGCCTTTGCGAATCTTGTTCATGGCGTTGTTGTCCTCAGAGAACTTCGGGGGCCAGCGACACGATCTTCATGAACTTCTCGGTGCGCAGTTCGCGCGTCACCGGTCCGAAGATGCGGGTGCCGATCGGCTCCAGCTTGGCGTTGAGCAGCACGGCGGCATTGCCGTCGAACTTGACGAGCGAGCCGTCGCCGCGGCGGATGCCCTTGGCGGTGCGCACGACCACGGCGCTGTAGATCTCGCCCTTCTTGACGCGACCACGCGGAGCGGCTTCCTTGACGCTGACCTTGATGACGTCGCCCACGCTGGCATAACGCCGCTTGGAGCCACCGAGCACCTTGATACACAGGACGGACTTCGCGCCTGTGTTGTCGGCCACTTCGAGCCGGGATTCAGTTTGGATCATTTCTTGATATTCCCAACTTGTACCAATGCGCGGCCCGGAGGGATTCGCGTGTCTCGCATCGGTCAGTCTTGGGCCCGCCGTCCGCGCCTCGAACCACTCGAAGCGCTTCCCGTTTGGGCTGAAATCTTCGCCTTTTTGAAGCGAAGCCCGCGATTGTGGCACCCGGCTGCGTCGATGTCAACTGCCTTCTTCGGGCCACCCGCCAAGACACTAGACTCGGGCCCCGTGCGCCCTCCAGCCTCCACCCCCTCCTTCTCGACCACCCGCCGCCTCGTGCTGGGCGGCCTCGCGGGGGCGGCCGGCGCCCTGGCGCTGGGCACGGCCGGCTGCGGCAGCCCGGCAGCCATGCCCGCCTCCGGCCGGCTGCGCCGCCTCGCGGAAGCGCGCTGGCCGCACCGGCTCTCCATCGGCGGCACGCCGGCGGGCGGACTCTCGGGCATCGACTTCGACGCCCGCACAGGTGAGTACCTGCTGCTGAGCGACGACCGGTCGGATCTGGCACCCGTGCGCTTCTATATGGCGCGCTGGCCCGCGCCCTGGAGCGCCGCGCCCGAAGCCACCGGTGTCGTCGAACTGCAACGCCCGGGCGGAGGCCCCTGGCCTTCGCGCCGCCAGGCCATCGCCGGCCTGCCGGTGCCCGACCCCGAATCGCTGCGCCTGCGGCCCGACACCGGCACCGTGCTGTGGAGCAGCGAGGGCGACCTCGCGCGCGGCTTCGGGCCCGCGCTCTACGAATCGGCGCGCGATGGCCGCTTCCTGCGCGAGTTCGAACTACCCGCCATGTTCCGCCCCGACCCGACCCAGCGCCGCGGCCCGCGCGACAACCTCGCCTTCGAGGGCCTCGCGCTCACGCCCGACGGCCGCACGGCCTGGCTGGCGATGGAGAACGCGCTGATCCAGGACGGCCCCGTGCCCACGATCGACGCCACCGGCGGCCCCTGCCGCTTCACGCGCATCGACCTGGCCAGCGGCCGGGCGACCGGCCAGATCGCCTACGTGCCCGACGCGATCCCCCTGCGTCCGCTGCTGCCGGGCACCTATGCCGACAACGGCGTGAGCGAGGTGCTGATGATCGACGCGCACCGCATGCTGGTGCTCGAGCGCGCCTACGCGGCCGGCACCGGGAACTCGCTGCGCCTCTATGAAATAGACACCCGCGGCAGCGGCGACGTGCTGGGCCTGGAGGCGCTGACGCCGGGCAACCACCGCCCGGTCGCCAAGACCCTGGTCGCCGATTTCTCCCGGCTCGGGGCCGACAACGGCCTCTCGCGCCTCGACAACAGCGAGGGCATGTGCTGGGGCCCGCCGCTGCCCGGTGGCGGGCGGACGCTGATGATCGTCAGCGACGACAATTTCAACCCGCTGCAGATCACGCAGTTCGCCGCCTTCGAATTCATCGACCGACCATGACCATCGCCGCCACCGTCCTGCCCCGCAACGCCCCCGCGCCGCTGCCGCCCGTCGCCTTCATCGGCGGCGGCAACATGGCCAGCGCCATCATCGGCGGGCTGATCCAGCAAGGCACGCCGGCCGCCTCGTTCGAGGTGGTCGAACCCTTCGAGGAGGCGCGCGCCCGGCTGTCCAACACCTTCGGCATCGCGGCCCAGCCGGCCGCCAGCGAGGCGCTCGCGCGCTGCGCGGTGGTGGTCTGGGCGGTCAAGCCTCAGACCTTCGCCGAGGCCACGCGCCCGGTGCGCGCCTTCGCCGGGAACGCGCTGCACCTGAGCGTGGCCGCGGGCATCCCGTCCGACAGCATCGCCCGCTGGCTGGGCACCGAGCGCGTGGTGCGCGCCATGCCGAACACGCCGGCGCTGGTCGGCCAGGGCATGACCGGGCTGTTCGCGCGCCCCGGTGCCGACGGCGCCGACCGCGCGCTGGTCGGCCAGCTGCTGGCGCCCACCGGCGAGCTGATCTGGGTCGACCAGGAGCCCGCGCTCGACGCCGTGACCGCGATGTCGGGCTCGGGCCCGGCCTACGTGTTCTATTTCATCGAGGCCATGACCGAGGCCGGCATCGAGATGGGCCTCGCGCCCGAGCAGGCGCAGCGGCTGGCGATCGGCACCTTCACCGGCGCCTCGGCGCTGGCCGACAGCGCGCACGAGCCGCCCGCGGTGCTGCGCGAGCGCGTGACTTCCAAGGGCGGCACCACCTACGCGGCGATCAGCGCGCTGCAGCAGGCCGACGTCAAGGGCCAGTTCAAGACCGCGATTCGCGCGGCGCAGAAGCGCGCGGCCGAGCTCGGCGAGGAATTCGGCCGCGGCTGAGAGCCGTCAGGCCGGCGGCGCGTCGAAGGTGCCCGCCAGCGCGCGCGGGCCGAGGAAGAACAGCCAGTCGGCCGCCAGCGTGACGGTGCCGTCCTCCAGCTCGAGCTGCAGCGCTTCCTTCAGCAGGAAGCTGTCGCCGGGCTTGGGCGTGACCTCCGCGATGCGCACGCGCGCCCGGAAGCGCGCGCCCACCGGCATCGGCCGCACGAAGCGCAGGCGGTCGAAGCCGTAGTTCAGCGCATGGTTGGTGTCGAAGGGCAGCAGGCTGCGCATCGCCTCGCCGCTGAGCTTGATCAGGTGCGAGACCTGGAAGAAGCCCTGCACGATGGCGCCGCCGTAGCCGGCCTCGCGCGCGGCGCGCTCCGGATCGAGATGGATCCACTCGCCCTCGCCGTCGCCCGAGAGTTCGGCATAGCGCGCCACCATGTCCTGCGTGATGCGGTGCCACTCCGAATGGGCCTCCCGGCCGATCCGGGCGCGCAGCTGCGCCAGCGTGG
Source organism: Variovorax sp. FG153 (assembly GCF_057809595.1). Lineage (NCBI taxonomy): Bacteria > Pseudomonadati > Pseudomonadota > Betaproteobacteria > Burkholderiales > Comamonadaceae > Variovorax > Variovorax sp. FG153. The sequence goes on along the minus strand of NZ_JBMDKG010000020.1, from coordinate 37,990 downwards.
CCTGGGTGTCGGGCGCGGGCTGCATGCGGTCTCGTTTCCGGGGCCGCGGATCAGCGCAGGCCGTAGCCGGCCACCACGCCGGCGAAGACCGCGAAGCCCAGCCAGTGGTTGAGCCGGAAGGCCTGGAAGCAGCCTTCGCGCGTGCGATCGCGGATCAGCCGCCAGTGCCAGGCCGCCTGCCCCGCCGCGATCGCGATCGCGAGGTAGAACGCGACGCCGAGCCCGCGGCTCGCGCCGGCCCAGGTCCACACGGCGAGAAAGACCGCATAGCTCGCCATCACCGCAGCCACGTCGAAGCGGCCGAAGGTGATGGCCGAGGTCTTCATGCCGATCTTGAGATCGTCGTCGCGGTCGACCATCGCGTACTCGGTGTCGTAGGCCAGCACCCAGAACAGGTTGCCCGCCAGCAGCCACCACGCGAAGGACGGCACCGTGGCCTGCACGGCCGCGAAGGCCATCGGAATGCCGAAGCTGAACGCGATGCCGAGCACCGCCTGCGGGATCGACACGAAGCGCTTCGCATAGGGATAGACCAGCGTGACCGCGAGCGCGGCGAACGACCAGTACACCGTGACCCGGTTGGTCGTGAGCACCAGGCCGAAGGCCACCAGCGCGAGCACCGCGCCGAGCAGCAGCGCCTCGCGCACCGAGATCTCGCCGCTGGTCACGGGCCGCTGCGCGGTGCGCTTCACGTGGCGGTCGAAGTCGCGGTCGGCCACGTCGTTGACGCAGCAGCCCGCGCTGCGCATGAGGATCGTGCCGAGCACGAACACCGCGACCAGGTGCCAGCCCGGCCAGCCGTCGGCCGCGAACCAGAGCGCGCCGAGGCTGGGCCACAGCAGCAGCAGCCAGCCCGCGGGACGGTTCCAGCGGATCAGGTCGAGGTACACGGCAAAACGCCCGCGGCGTGGCGCGGGCGTGAGGCCGTGGGGAGCGGTGCCGGGGTTCAATCCTCGAGCAGCGAACGCAGCATCCAGGCGGTCTGGTCGTGCACCGTGCAGCGCGCGGTCAGCATGTCGGCCGTCGGATCGTCGCCGGCTTCCTCGGCCACGGGGATGAATTCGCGCGCGATGCGCGACACGGTCTCGTGGCCCTTCACGAGGATGCGCACCATCTCCATCGCCTTGGGCGGGTCCTGCGGCACGTCGGGCACGGTGGCGATCTTGCTGAACTCGGCATACGAGCCCGGCGCGTAGTGGCCCAGCGCGCGGATGCGCTCGGCGATCACGTCGGTCGAGTTCCACAGCTCGGTGTACTGCGCCATGAACATCGCGTGCAGCGAGTTGAAGTGCGGACCCGTCACGTTCCAGTGGAAGTTGTGGGTGGTGAGGTAGAGCGTGTAGGTGTCGGCGAGCACGCGGCTCAGGCCTTCGGCGATGGCCGCGCGGTCCTGGCGCTCGATGCCGATGTTGATGATCGGCGCATTGCGGCTGCCGGACTCCTGCGCGACCACCGCGCCGCCCTTCTTGGGCACCTTGCCGGCGGAGGAAGCGGGAGAGGGCTTGGTTTTCTTGGGAGCTTTGGCCATGGCAAAAGATCTTTCTTCAAGTTGGGAGTGACACCGGAATTCTCGAAGCCGGCGCGCGGCTTCGCAACAGCGTCACTCTATCGCAGCGTTCGAGATTCCAAGCTTGCGGCGGCGTAGGCCGAGGTCGCGAATTCGCCTGCTCCCGCGCCACATCCAGCTCAGGAGAGCCGCTTCACGCCCGGCAGCTCGCAGGCATAGATCGCGTTGCGCAGCGCCGCGATCGCCTCGTAGCGCGTGAAGGTGCGCCGCCATGCGAGCACCACGCGGCGCGTGGGCGGATCGCGGTCCTGCGCATCGCGCACCGGCAGGTAGCGCACCATCTGCTCCGATTCCTTGCGGCCCTTGCCCCTGGGCTTGAGCGCCTCGGCCGGCACCGACAGCCGCGGCACCAGCGTCACGCCCATGCCCGAGGCCACCATGTGCTTGATGGTCTCGAGCGACGAGCCCTCGAAGCTCTTGCGGATGCCCTCGGCATTGCTCGAGAAGCGCGCGAACTCGGGGCAGACCTCGAGCACGTGGTCGCGAAAGCAGTGGCCCGTGCCCAGCAGCAGCATGGTCTCGCTCTGCAGTTCTTCGGAGGTGATCGACTCGCGGTCGGCGAACTTGTGCTTGACCGGCAGCGCCGCCACGAAGGGCTCGTCGTACAGCGGCGCCATCGCGAGGCCGGTGTCGGGAAAGGGCTCGGCCATGATCGCGCAGTCGATCTCGCCGGCGCGCAGCATCTCGAGCAGCTTGACGGTGAAGTTCTCCTGCAGCACCAACGGCATCTGCGGCGTGCGCGAGATCACCTGGCGCACGAGGTCGGGCAGCAGGTAGGGCCCGATGGTGTAGATCACGCCGAGGTTCAGCGGCCCGGCCAGCGGGTCCTTGCCGCGCTTGGCGATCTCCTTGATGCTGGCCGCCTGGTCGAGCACGCTCTGGGCCTGCTGCACGATCTGCTCGCCGAGCGGCGTGACCGTGACTTCGCCGGCGCTGCGCTCGAAGAGCTTGACTTCGAGTTCGTCCTCGAGCTTCTTGATGGCCACCGAGAGCGTGGGCTGGGACACGTAGCAGGCTTCGGCCGCCTTGCCGAAATGGCGCTCCCTGGCCACGGCAACGATGTATTTGAGTTCGGTGAGGGTCATAGCTTGCGTCAATTATGCGCAAGGCACCGTGACCGCTCGCCGTCAGGGGTCGGGCGCCGCCAAAGCGGCGCGCGTCAGGCCTCCCCGGGCGTCCAGTCCGGGCTGTAGCCGCCGAGCGTGGGGTGGTACATCTCGTCGCCCGTGTGCTGCGTGAACTCGACGTTGAGCCGGTCCTCGCGCAGGCCCAGCAGCTCGATGCAGTGGGCGCACAGCGCCTTGGCGAGCGCCATGCGCAGCTCGGGCGGGCGGCCCTGGCGGATGTCCAGCATCATCAGCGAGACCGGCACCGGCGGGCCTTCCGGGTCGGGAATGCGCCAGAGCCCGCCCTCGCCGAGCTCGCGCACCGCGACGCTGATGCGGCGGATGTCCACCGACATCATCTCGGCGTAGGTGCGGCTCATGCGCTCGGCCAGGCGCTGCTTGAGCTCGCTCGGGTAGTGGTCGTTGACGTCCAGCTGGAGGTACGGCATGCGGGGCTCCTGGAAAGAACAAAAGAGGACTCAGCGCGCCAGACCATAGCGCGCCGCCGGGACGGCGTTGGCGAACTTCGGCGCCAGCGCGCGGCGATCGGCCTCCCACTGCGTCCACCGCTCGCCCTCGTGCAGGCCCGGGATGGTCACGCGCTCGCCCGCGTCGAGGCCCGCCAGCGCGGCGTCCACCAGGTCCGCGGCCGACATGGTGCTGGCCGATTCCTTCTGCGGCGCATAGCCCGCGACGTCCCAGAACTCGGTGGCCGTGGCGCCCGGCATCACGGTCTGGATGCGCACGCCCTTGTCGCCCAGGTCGCGCTGCAGCGTGTGGCCGAAGCCGATCACATAGGACTTCGACGCGCTGTAGACCCCATTGAGCATCTCGACCGCGACGCCGACCACCGAGGCGATGTTGACGATCGTGCCGGCCTTGCGCCGCACGAACGCGGGCGCCACGGCGTAGCTCAGGCGCGTGAGCGCCGTGACGTTGAGCGCGATCATGTGCTCCATGGTGTCGGCATCGTCCGCGAGGATGGACGCGACCGAGCCGATGCCGGCGTTGTTGACCAGCATCGTGAGGGACTCGTCGGTGCGCAGCACTTCCTCGACGCGCGAGCGCGCCGCCGGGTCGGTCAGGTCGGCGACGAGGGTCGTGATTTGGCGGCCGGTGGCGGCGCGCAGTTCGTCCGCCAGCGCGCGCAGCCGCTCGCCGTTGCGGGCCACCAGGATCAGGTCGTGGCCGCGCCGGGCCAGGCGGTCGGCGTAGACGGCACCGATGCCGGTGGAAGCGCCCGTGATCAGCGCGGTGCCTGGGGAGGTCGTGGAAGAGGTCATGGAATTCACCTTGGAAGAGAGCGGGCCGGCGGGCTGCCGGCGCCTGGAAGTCATCGTAGAAATCGCACCGGATTTCCTCAATGTCATAGATGCAAGGTTTTAGGACACGGCCCGGCAGCACCGCGCGAAGCGCCGCAGAATGGCGCGCTTGCACGACATGCAAGTTTTCAGGTCACTCGAGGAGCGCGAAATGCACAGCGTCGGATTGCTCGTCTACCCCGGCTTCCAGTCCCTGGCCCTGGCGGTGGCCACGGCCTTCGAATACGCCAACCTGATGCACGGCGCGGCCGCCTACGACTTCGCGGTGGTGTCCGAACCCGGCGGCGCGGTGGCCTCGTCGCAGGGCTTCGCGGTGCAGACCGAGCCCTGGGGCGAGCGCGTGTTCGACACCCTGATCGTGGCGGGCGACAACGAATGCCGCCTGCCGCCGCGCAGCCTGATCGAGCGCGTCCGGGCCTCGGCCGCGCGCTCGCGCCGCATGGCCTCGATCTGCACCGGCGCCTTCGTGCTGGCCGAGGCCGGGCTGCTCGACGGCCGGAGGGCGACCACCCACTGGCTGCATGCGCGCGCCTTCAGGGAGCGCTTTCCGCGCGTGCGGATGGAGGAGGACCGGATCTTCGTCATCGACGGGCCGGTCTGGACCTCGGCCGGCATGAGCGCGGGCCTCGACCTCGCGCTCGCGGTGATCGAGAAGGACCTCGGCCGCAAGCTGGCGCTGACGATCGCGCGCAAGCTGGTCATCTACCAGCGCCGGGGCGGCGGCCAGTCGCAGTTCTCGACCCTGCTCGAGCTCGATGCCAAGTCCGACCGCGTGCAGACGGCCCTGGCCTATGCCAGGGAGAACCTCGCCGCCGACCTCTCGGTGGAGGTGCTGGCCAACGCGGCGCACCTGAGCCCGCGCCAGTTCAGCCGCGTGTTCCGCGAGGAGACCGGCCAGCCGCCGGCCAAGGCGATCGAGCGGCTGCGCGTGGAGGCCGCGCGCCTGATGATGGAAACCAGCCGCCACCCGATCGAGGTGATCGCGCGCGAGACCGGGTTCGGCGACCGCGAGCGCATGCGGCAGGCGTTCCTGCGCGCCTTCGGGCAACCGCCGCAGGCGATCCAGCGCATCTCGGCCAACGCCGAGCTGGTGTAGCCGGCGGCTTCAGCGCCGGTACGGCCGGATCACCTCGAGGTCCGACGCGATCACCGCGCGCACCTGCTCCGCGAAGGCGCTCACCAGCCGCGAATCCGGCGCATCGGGCGGCAGCAGCAGCGCGAGCCGCACCGGGATCGCGGGCACGAAGGCGCGCACCGCGAGTTCGAGGTTGCGCCGCTCCTCGAGCGCCGCCAGCGGATTGAGCACGCTGACGCCCAGGCCCGCGGCGACCAGCGCGCAGACCGAGGCACCGAGGTCCGACTCCAGCACCGTGCGCGTGCGGGCGCCGGCGGCCGCCAGCACGCGGTCGATGCGTTCGCGCGGCGCGCTGCCGAGCGGGAACGAGACGAAGGCCTCGCCCTCGAGGTCGACCGCCGCGACCTGCTTGCGCTTCGCGAGCCGGTGCCCGATCGGCAGCACGGCCACGCAGTCCATGGTCAGCAGGGTCTGGACCTGCATGCCCGGCACGTCGTCGCCGTAGAGGATGGCCAGGCCGAGCTCGCACAGGCCCGAGCTGACCCAGGTGTTGACGGTGGCGGCCGCGCCCGAGTGGATGGTGAGCAGGGTCTCGGGATGCTCGGCCTTGAACTGCGCGACGGCCTTGCTCAGCAGCCCGCCCGCGATCCGCGGCATGGCGGCCACCGCGAGCCGGTCGCCGCCGAAGGAGCGGATGTTCGAGGCCGCGCCCTCCAGGCCCTCGAGCCCGACGAAGGCCTTCTCCACGTCCTGGAAGAAGCGCTTGCCGTCGAGCGAGGGCAGGAGGCGCGTGCCGCGGCGCTCGAACAGCAGGAAGCCGACGATGCCCTCGAGCTGCGACACCAGCCGGCTGACCTGGGGCTGCGAGGTGTGGAGCCGGCGCGCGGCCTCGGTCATCGAGCCCGTCTGCATGACGATGCGGAAGGCCTCGATGTGCTTGAGCGTCATGCGGCGGGTCGTCATATCAAAATTGTATGACGCACCCTCTACAAGGAATTTTGCGTATCCGGGCGGCGCGCGAATACTCGCCGCCATGACTGGCACCGACGCGACCGCACCCTCCGATCCTCCCGGCGTGGACCTGCGCAGCGACACCGTGACGCGGCCCACGCCCGCGATGTACGAGCGCATGCGCAGCGCGCCGCTGGGCGACGACGGCCTCGACGGCGACCCGACCGCGCGCGAACTCGAGGCGCTGGTGGCGCGCACGCTCGACAAGGAGGCCGGCCTCTACGTGCCCACGGCCACCATGGGCAACCTGCTGGCCGTGCTCGCGCAGACCGAGCGCCAGGGCCAGGTGCTGCTCGAGGCCACGGCCCACATGTTCCTGACCGAGCGCGGCGGCGCCACGCTCGCGGGCCTGGCCTACCTCGGCATCGCGGGCACGGCCGGCGCGATGGACCTCGACGAACTCGAGCGCACGCTGCGCCGCCCCGGCGGCCTGCGCACCGAACTCGTCGGCATGGAGACCTCGCACGCGAACGCGGGCGGCGCCGTGCCGCCGCTCGAGCACATGCGCGCGGTGCTGGAGGCCGCGCGGGGCGCGGGCGCGCGCGTGCACCTCGACGGCGCGCGGCTGTTCAACGCGGCGGTCGCGCTCGAGGTGGCGCCCGCCGCCATCGCGCGCTTCGCCGACAGCGTGTCCGTCTGCCTCTCGAAGGGCCTGAGCGCGCCGGCCGGCGCGGTGCTGGTCGGCACCGCGGCGACGATCGAACGCGCGCGGCGGCTGCGCAAGATGCTCGGCGGCACGCAGCGCCAGGTCGGCGTGGTCGCGGCGGCCGGGCTCGAGGCCATCGAGACCATGGCCGACCGGCTCGCCGACGACCACCGCCAGGCGCGGCGGCTGGCCGAGGGCCTGGGCGGCCTCCGGCCCGGCGCGCTGCGCACCAACACGCCCGCCACCAACATCGTGCTCGCCGACCTGCCCGCGAGCGGCCCCGACAGCGCGGCCTGGACCCGCGCGCTGCGCGAACACGGCGTGCTGGTGCGCGCCTGGGGCAGCCACCGGCTGCGCCTCGTGACGCATCGCCACATCGACACCGCCGCCGTCGACGCCGCCATCGCCGGCTTCCGCCGCGCCGCCGACGCCCTGCTCGGCTGAGCCGCCCCCTTCCAGGAGATCCACCATGCCCACCCTGTCCCGCCGCGACTTCGTCGCCACCTCCCTCTCGGCCGCGGCCCTGTCGCTCGGCCGCCCCGCCTTCGCCAATGACTACCCGAGCCGCCCGATCCGCTTGGTCGTGCCCTATGCGCCCGGTGGCGGCTCCGACGTGGTCGGGCGCCTGGTGGCGCAGAAGCTGACCGAGTCCAGCGGCTGGAACGTCATCGTCGACAACAAGGCCGGCGCCTCCGCCATGATCGGCACCGATGCCGTGGCCAAGAGCGCGGCCGACGGCTACACGCTGCTGATCGCCGATGCCGCGCACGCCACCAACGCGGCGGTGCAGCCGCGGCTGCCCTTCGATTCGATCCGGGACTTCGCGCCGCTCACGCTGATCGGCTCCTCGCCGCAACTGCTGGTGGCACATCCGTCGTTCCCCGCCAACTCGCTCAAGGAGCTGCTGGCGCTGCCGCGCGAGCAGGTGCGCCAGTACGGCGTCGGCACGCCGGGCCAGGGCTCGGCGCCGCACCTGCTCTACGAGCTGCTCAAGCTCAAGACCGGGATGGAGCTGGTGCACGTGCCCTACAAGGGCGGCGCGCTCGCGCTGACCGATGCCATCGGCGGCCAGGTGCCGATGGTGATCAACTCGGTGCCGGCCTGCATGCCGCACATCGAGGCGAAGCGGCTCAAGGTGCTCGCCATCGCGAGCACGGCGCGCGATCCCAAGCTGCCGCAGGTGCAGACCTTCTCCGAGAGCGCGCCCGGCATCGTCGGCAGCGTCTGGTACGGCCTCATGGTGCCCGCGAAGACGCCCGCCGACGTGCAGCAGCGCCTGAACGCCGCGCTCGCCAAGGTGCTCGACCTGCCCGAGGTCAAGGCCCGGCTGGCCGATGCCTTCATCGACCCGATGCCGCGCGGCAGCCAGGCCTTCGCGAGGCACCTGAACGACGAGATCGCGCGCTGGCAGGCGGTGGTGAAGCAGACGGGGTTCACGCTCAACAGCTAGCAGCGTGCAACGTACTGTGCGGCTTGCGCCCCACGGATACACAGGCATACGCAGCGCGCGCGGCAGCGGCGGCGGGCATCGAAGAATCGCCGCATCGATTCTTCCACCGCCTCTTTCTCACCCGAAGGAACCGCCATGCGCATCCCCGCCGCACCGCTCGCCATCGCCGCCGCCATCGCCGCCTCGGTGGCTTTCGTCACCCTCGCCGCGCCGCCCGGCGGCGGCGACATCCCCTCCTCGCAGGCCGCGCCCGCGCCGGCCTTCACCCACATCGACACCTGGCTCAACTCGCCGCCGCTGGACATGGCCGCGCTGCGCGGCAAGGTGGTGCTGGTCGACTTCTGGACCTACACCTGCATCAACTGCCTGAACCACCTGCCCTACGTCAAGGACTGGGACGCGAAGTACAAGGACCAGGGGCTGGTCGTGGTCGGCGTGCACACGCCCGAGTTCGCCTACGAGAAGTCGACGCAGAACGTGAAGGACGCGATCCAGCGCCTGCAGATCCGCCACGCGGTGGCGCAGGACAACAGCTATGGCACCTGGAAGGCCTTCCGCAACCAGTACTGGCCGGCCGTCTACCTGATCGACAAGCAGGGCCGCATCGTCTATTCGCACTTCGGCGAGGGCAGCTACGGCACGACCGAAAAGAAGATCCAGGCGCTGCTGGCCGAACCCGCGCCGGCGTCCTGAGATGAAGAAGCTCTGGTTCGCCCTGCTGTTCCTCGCGGGCGGCTTCGCGCACGAAGTCCGCCAGCCGACGAACTGCCAATGCATCTCGACCCGCTCGGCGACGGGTCCTTCGAAACGAAAAGGCGCCTAGTCGCGCGCCTCGACCGCCGCGGCCAGCACGTAGCCCTCGCTGCGCACCGTCTTCAGGTAGCGCGGCTCGCGCGCATCGTCGCGCAGGCGCTGGCGCAGCCGGCTCACCAGCAGGTCGATCGAGCGCTCGAACAGCTCGGCCTCGCGGCCCTGGGTCAGGCTCAGCAGTTGGTCGCGGCTCAGCACCTTCTGCGGATGGTCGAGGAACACGCGCAGCAGCCGGTACTCGGCGCCGCTGAGCGCGACCATGGTGCCGCTCTCGTCGAGCAGGTGGCGCTCCACCGTATCGACCTGCCATTCGCCGAACACCAGCTTGCGCGCGGCCTCGGCCGAGCCCATGTTGGGCGGCAGCATGCGGGTGCGGCGCATCACCGAGCGGATGCGCGCGAGCAGCTCGCGCGCCGAGAAGGGCTTGGCCAGGTAGTCGTCGGCGCCCATCTCCAGGCCCAGGATGCGGTCGGCCTCCTCGCTGCGCGCGGTCAGCATCAGGATCGGCGTGGCCTTGTACTTGCCGGTGCGCAGGTCGCGGCACAGCGTCAGGCCGTCCTCGCCCGGCAGCATCAGGTCGAGGATGATCAGGTCGAAGGGCCCCGAGTCCTCGAGCGCCGCGCGCATGTGGCGCCCGGTCGGCACCGCCACCACGCGCAGGCCGTTCTTCACCAGGTAGGTGCTCAGCAGTTCGCGGATCTCCCGGTCGTCGTCGACGATGAGGATGTGGTCGGAGGGCCTGGTGTTCATGGCGCGGTCTCTGGGTTGTCGTGCAGCGCAATGTAGCCGCCGGCCGGCGCGCGCCAGCGGCTTTTGTATGTCCAAGTATCCGGCGCGGCGCGGCGCCACATGCCGTTGCATTCGGGGCTGGCTGCGCCCGGGGACGTGAAACGTACTGTGTGCGTTTTTCGCGCGGATACACAGGCATACGCAAGGCGCGCCGCGGGGATGGTCGCGGCCCAAGAATCCGTTCCGTTCGACGAACAGACCCTTCTTCATCCATCCAAGGAACCACCATGAGCCAGATCGACAAGGTCCTCTACACCGGCAAGACCCACACCACCTCCGGCGGCCGCGACGGCAGCGCGCGCAGCAGCGACGGCCGGCTCGACATCCAGCTGTCCTCGCCCGGCTCCGCCGGCCAGGGCACCAACCCCGAGCAGCTGTTCGCGGCCGGCTGGTCGGCCTGCTTCATCGGCGCGATGGGCCTGGCCGCCGCGAAGCAGAAGATCGCGCTGCCGGCCGACCTCAGCGTGAACGCCGAGGTCGACCTCGGCAGCGGCACGGGCGGCTACTTCCTGCAGGCCCGGCTCGAGGTGAGCATCCCGGGCCTGGACCGCGAGGTGGCCCAGGGCCTGGTCGACGCGGCGCACCAGACCTGCCCGTACTCGAAGGCCACGCGCGGCAACATCGACGTGACGCTGCGCCTGGTCTGAGCCGCGCCGGTGCCCTCCTCCGTCCGTCTATAAAGGCGTCCATGTCCACCCCCGCCAGCCCCGCCGCCAGCCAGGCCGCCCCCGTCCGCCGCGGGCTGCGCCGGCTGGTCCCGCGCTCGCTGTTCGCGCGCGTCACGCTGATCATCGTGGTCGGCCTCGCGATCGCGCAGGCCCTGACCTTCGGCGCGATCGACTACGAGCGCGGCCTCGCGATGCGCGAGCTGATGATGATCGGCATCGAGCGCGACATCGCGAGCTCGGTGGCACTGCTCGACCGCCTGCCGGCCGGCGAGCGCGCGGACTGGCTGGCGCGGCTGGAGCGGCGCAACTACCACTTCACGCTCGGCGGCGAGGCCGGCGGCGGCACACCGGCCTCGGCCTCGCTGCGCCAGTTCGGCGAGGCCATCATGGAAGCCATGCGCCCGTTCGAGATCGTGAAGATCGGCGAGGTCGGCAACCCCGCCGGCGGCCTGGAGATCCAGGTGCGGCTGCACGACGGCTCGGCGCTGATCGTGCATGCGCGCCGCGTCGACATGCCGATGTCGCCCTGGCTGATGTGGGGCATGGCGGTCCAGCTGCTGGTGCTCGCGTTGTGCGCCTGGGCCGCGGTGCGGCTGGTCACGCGGCCGCTGGCGCAGCTCGCGAGCGCGGCCGACGAGCTCGGGCCCGACCTCAAGGGCCGGCCGCTCGACGAGCACGGCCCGAGCGAGGTGGCCCATGCCGCGCGCGCCTTCAACGCGATGCAGCAGCGCATCTCGGGCTACATGTCGGAGCGCGTCGAGATCCTGGCCGCGATCTCGCACGACCTGCAGACGCCGATCACGCGCATGCGGCTGCGCACCGAGCTGATGGACGCCACGCCCGAGCGCGACAAGTTCCGCCAGGACCTCGATGCGATGAAGTCGCTGGTGCGCGAGGGCGTGACCTATGCGCGCACGCTGCACGGCGCGACCGAGCCGCCGCTGCGCGTGGATGCCGATGCGCTCGTGCAGAGCATGCTCGCTGACTACGAGGACGCGGGCCAGCCGGTGGGGCTCGAGGGCCGTGCCGGCACGCCGATCGTGACCCGGCCCAACGCACTGCGCCGCATCCTCGCCAACCTGATCGACAACGCGCTCAAGTTCGGCACCGAGGTCAGCGTGCGCGTGCAGCCCGAGGCCGCGGGCGGCCAGCTGCGCATCGCGGTGGTCGACAACGGCCCGGGCATCCCGGCCGACGAGCTCGACGCGGTGCTCAAGCCCTTCTACCGCGTCGAGAGCTCGCGCAACCGCGACACCGGCGGCACCGGCCTGGGCCTGGCGATCGCCCAGCAGCTCGCGACCGCGATGGGCGCGCAGCTGCGGCTGGCCAACCGGCCCGAGGGGGGGCTCGAGGCCAGCCTGCTGCTGGGCACGCGGCCCGCGCCGGGCGACTGAGCGCACACGAACCACCACGGCGACATCCGACGGCGGCCCCGCGACGCGAGGCCGCGGGGGATGCGCACGCCCCTTTTCCATCGATCCATCCACGACCCAACCAGGAGCGCCACCATGCTCGTTCTCATCGTTGCCTACCTCGGCGGGGTGCTCACCATCCTGAGCCCCTGCATCCTGCCGGTGCTGCCCTTCGTGTTCGCGCGCGCCGACCGCCCGTTCCGCTCGCACGGCCTGCCGATGCTCGCGGGCATGGCGCTGGCCTTCGCGGCCGTCGCCACCCTCGCGGCCGTGGGCGGCGGCTGGGTGGTGGCGCTCAACGAGTGGGGGCGCTACGCGGCGATCGCGCTGCTCGCGCTGTTCGGCCTCACGCTGCTGCTGCCCGCGCTGGCCGACCGGCTGAGCCGGCCGCTGGTGGCACTCGGTTTGCGGCTGGCCGACGCGCCCACCGGCGGCTCGGTGTTCTCGCCGCTGCTGCTGGGCGTGGGCACGGGCCTGCTGTGGGCGCCCTGCGCGGGGCCGATCCTGGGCCTGATCCTGACCGGCGCCGCGCTCAACGGCGCCAGCGCCGGCACCTCGCTGCTGCTCCTGGCCTACGCGGCCGGCGCCTGCACCTCGCTGGCGGGTGCGCTGCTGTTCGGCCACCGGATGTTCGCGCGCATGAAGGCCTCGCTGCGCACCGGCGAATGGCTGCGCCGCGCGGCCGGCGCCGCGGTGCTCGCGGGCGTGGGCGCGATCGCGCTCGGGCTGGACACCGGCCTGCTGAGCCGGCTCTCGGGCGGCGGCACCACGGCGCTCGAACAGGCGCTGCTCGACCGCCTCGGCCCGCCGAAGCCCGCCGTGCCGCAGTCCGCGCGCCAGGACCGCGGCGGCCTGATGCTGACCAGCGCCGAAGCCCCCGCGCCCGCCCCCGCCTTCACGCCGCGCCCCCTGCGCGACCAGGGCCCGTTCCCCGCGCTGGCCGGCGCCGCCGAATGGATCAACTCGCCGCCGCTCACGCCCGAGGCGCTGCGCGGCAAGGTGGTGCTGGTCGACTTCTGGACCTACTCCTGCATCAACTGCCTGCGCACCCTGCCCTACCTGCGCGCCTGGGCCGAGAAGTACAAGGACGCCGGCCTCGTGGTGGTGGGCGTGCACACGCCCGAGTTCGCGTTCGAGAAGCGCCCGGCCAACGTGCGCCGCGCGGTGAAGGACCTCGAGATCGGCTTCCCGGTCGCGGTCGACAGCGACTATGCGATCTGGCGCGCCTTCGGCAACCAGGCCTGGCCGGCCTTCTACTTCGTCGACGCGCAGGGGCGCATCCGCCACCAGCTGTCCGGCGAGGGCCAGTACGCGAAGTCGGAGCAGGTGATCCAGCAGCTGCTGGCCGAGGCCGGGCAAACGCGCGTGGCGGCCGCGGGGCTGGTCGCGCCACAGGGCCTGGGCACGCAGGCCGCGCCCGGCACCAAGCCCGTGCGCTCGGGCGAGACCTACATCGGCCAGGAACGCGCCGAGGGCTTCGCCTCGCCGGGCGGGCTGGTCGCGGGCCGCACCCACACCTACCAGGCGCCGGCCGCGCTGCGCCTCAACCAGTGGGCACTGGCGGGCGACTGGGCGGTCGATGCCGAGCGCGCGGTGCTCGCGCGCCCGGGCGGGCGCATCGCCTACCGCTTCCAGGCGCGCGACCTGCACCTGGTGCTCGGTCCCGCGGCCGACGGCAAGCCGGTGCGCTTCCGCGTGCGCATCGACGGCCAGCCGCCCCTGGCCGACCACGGCTTCGACACCGACGCGCAAGGGCAGGGCACGGTCGACGCGCAGCGGCTCTACCAGCTGGTGCGCCAGCAGCAGGGCGCGCGCGAGCGGCTGTTCGAGATCGAGTTCCTCGACCCCGGCGCGCAGGCCTATGTCTTCACTTTCGGCTGAAGCCGGGGCGATGCCTCAGAACGGGTAGTGCCGCGGCGTGGTCTGCACCGTGAGCCAGCGCAGCTCGGTGAAGGCCTCCACGCCGGCCTTGCCGCCGAAGCGGCCGTAGCCCGAGGCCTTCACGCCGCCGAAGGGCATCTGCGCCTCGTCGTGCACCGTGGGCCCGTTGACGTGGCAGATGCCGGCCTCGATGCGGCGCGCCACGTTCCAGGCGCGCGCGATGTCGCGGCCGAACACGGCCGACGAGAGGCCGAAGGCGTTGTCGTTGGCGGTGGCGATCGCTGCCTCGGTATCGGCCACGCGCACGATGGCCTTGAGCGGACCGAAGGTCTCCTCGCCGTAGACGCGCATCGCGGGCGTCACGCGGTCGAGCACGGTGGCCGGCATCAGCGTGTTTTCGGCGCGACCGCCGCAGACCAGCACCGCGCCCTGGGCCAGCGCGTCGTCGATCAGCGCGTTGCAGCGCTCCACGGTCGCCATGTCGACCACCGAGCCCAGCACCACCGGGCCCTCGCGCGGGTCGCCGAGCGGCAGGCTCTTCGCGCGCGCCGCGAACTTCGCAACGAACTCGTCGGCGATGCGCGCGTCGAGCACGATGCGCTCGGTCGACATGCAGATCTGGCCCGAGTTGGCGAAGGCGCCGAACACGGCGGCATCGACCGCGGCGTCGATGTCGGCATCGTCGAGCACCACGAAGGGCGCCTTGCCGCCGAGTTCGAGCACGGCGGGCTTGAGGTGGCGCGCGCAGGTCTGCGCGATCAGCCGGCCCACGCGCGTGGAACCCGTGAAGTTGACGCGCCGCACCGCCGGGTGCGCGACGATCGCGTCGACCACCTCGGCCGCGTCGGCCGGCGCGTTGGTCACGAAGTTCACCGTGCCCGGCGGCAGGCCGGCGTCGTGCAGCGCATCGACGATCAGCGCATGGGTCTGCGGGCACAGCTCCGAGCCCTTGAACACCACCGTGTTGCCGCAGGCCAGCGGCGTGGCGAGCGCGCGCACGCCGAGGATGACGGGCGCGTTCCACGGCGCGATGCCGAGCACCACGCCGGCCGCCTGGCGCACGCCCATCGCGAGGCTGCCGGGCACGTCGGAGGGAATCACCTCGCCGCCGATCTGGGTGGTGAGCGCGGCCGCCTCGGTCAGCAGCCCGGCCGCGAGGTGCACATTGAAACCGGCCCACAGCGCCGAGGCGCCGGTCTCGCGCGCCATCGCCTGCACGAAGTCGTCGTGGCGCGCCTCGATCGCCTGCGCGGCCTTCAGCAGCAGCGCGCGGCGCTCGCCGGGGCCGGTCTGCGACCAGGCGCCGAACGCTCGTTGCGCGGCCTCGACCGCGGCGACGGCATCGCGCGCGGTGGCGGCGGGGGCGCGCGTGGCGACGGCGCCATCGAGCGGGTTGCGGCGCTCGAAGACGGCGCCGCCTTCGGCCGGACGGCGTTCGCCGCCGATGCACATGAGGATGTCGGTCATGGGAAAGTCCTTGGCTGGAAGAAAGAAGGTTCAGGCGACGCCGAGGTAGGCCTGGCGCACCGCGTCGGAATCGAGCAGCGCGCGGGCCTCGCCCGCGGCCACGATGCGGCCGCGCTCGAGCACGTAGCCGCGATCGGCGGCCTGCAGCGCCTTGCGCACGTTCTGCTCGACCATCAGCACGGTCACGCCCTGGTCCGCGATGCGGCGCACGATGGCCAGCAGCTCGTCGACCATGCGCGGCGCGAGGCCCAGCGAGGGCTCGTCGAGCATCAGGAGGCGCGGCCCGCTCATCATGGCGCGCGCCACCGCCACCATCTGCTGCTCGCCACCGCTCATGGTGCCGGCCAGCTGCTTCGCACGCTCGCGCAGCCGCGGGAAGTCGTCGAAGGCGCGCGCCAGCCGCTCGGCGCGCAGCGCGGCCGGCACCAGCCAGCCGCCGAGCTCGAGGTTCTCGGTCACCGTCATCTGCGCGAACAGCTGGCGGCCCTCGGCCACCAGCGCCATGCCGCGGCGCACGCAGGCGGTGGCGTCGCCCGAGAGCAGCGCCACGCCGTCGAGCAGCGCCTCGCCGCGGCGCGGCAGCAGGCCGGCCAGCGCCTTCAGCAGCGTGGTCTTGCCGGCGCCGTTGGGGCCCAGCACCACGGTCACGCCGGGCACGGCCTCGAGGTCGAGCCCCTGCACCACCTCGAAGCCGTGGTAGCCGGCGCGCAGGCCGCGCACGGCGAGGCGGCTGCCTTCGTTCGATGCAACGCTCATGCCGTGGCCTCCATCTCGTCGCCCAGGTAGGCCTCGATCACCTCCGCGTTGCGCACCACCTCGGTGGGCGTGCCGTCGGCGATCTTGCGGCCCTGGTGCAGCACCAGCACGCGCTCGACGTACTTGAGCAGGGTGGTCACCGCATGCTCGATCCACACCACGGTGAGCCCGTGCGCGTCGCGCAGCCGGCGGATGCGCCGCGCCATGGCCTCGACCTCGGCCTCGGTGAGCCCGGCCGCGACCTCGTCGAGCAGCAGCACGCGCGGCCGCGTGCCGAGCGCCATGCCGATCTCGAGCAGCCGCTGCTGCGAGGGCGTGACCTCGGCCGCGAAACGCCCGCCGAGCGCGCCCAGGCCCAGCATGTCGAGGATCTCCCCCACGCTCGCGAGGCCCGGCAGCGGCGCGCGGTGCCGGCCCGCGAACTGCATGCCGAAACGCACGTTGTCTTCGAGGCTCATGCCGGCCATCACGCGCGGCGTCTGGAAGGTGCGCGCGATGCCGTGCGCGGCGAAGCGGTGCGGGCCGCGGCGCGTGAGGTCGATGCCTCCCTCCACCAGCAGTTGCCCGCCGGTGGGCATCACCACGCCCGAGATGGCGTTGAAGAAGGTGGTCTTGCCCGCGCCGTTGGGACCGATGATGCCGACCAGTTCGCCGGCATGCAGCGCGACGCTGACCGCGTCGACGGCGGTGAGGCCGCCGAAGCGCACGCTGACCTCGCGCGCCTCGAGCAGCAGGGGTCGCGCGGCCTCAGACATGGCGCGCTCCCTTCGCCTTGCGCCGCCACAGCGACGCCAGCCCCTCGGGCAGGTACATCACGCACAGGATCAGCAGCAGCCCGAGCACCATCATGTAGCCGTAGGGCAGCTGCAGCCGCAGGGTCTCGGACAGCACGCTGAACACCACGGCGGCGAGCACCGGCCCGCCGATGCTGGCGGCGCCGCCGATCATCGCGATCAGCACGGTCTGGAAGCCGATGAAGGGGCTGAAGACGGCGGCCGGCTCGATGTAGGTCCAGCGTACCGCCATCGCCGCGCCGACCGCGCCCGCGAAGGCCGCGGTGAGCGCGAAGCCCGCGATCTTCACGCGCCGCGTGTCCACGCCCAGGGTCTGGGCGCGCTGCTCGTCGGCGCCGATGCCCGCGAGCGCGAGGCCGAAGCGGCTGCGCTTCACGGCCATCGCGGTGGCGATCGCCAGCACGGCGATCGCGAGCACCGTGAGGTAGACCGTCTCGTTGGACGGCACCTCGGTCAGCACCCGGCCCACGGTGCCCGAGACCTGCTTCTCGACGAAGGTCAGCGCATGCCGGATCAGCTCGGTCATGCCGAAGGTCAGCACCGCGAAATAGGTGCCGCGCAGGTGCAGCACGGCCGCGCCCATCAGCAGCGCGACCGCGCTCGCGATGGCGGCGCCGCCGAGGATCACCAGCGGCCAGGGCAGCAGGTCGAGCAGCACGGCGCTGGCATAGGCGCCGAGGCCGAAGAAGGCCGAGGTGGCGAGCGACAGGTAGCGCGTGGCGCCGCAGAACAGCGACCAGCTCGTGGCCAGCGCGATGTACATCAGGCAGCCCAGCGCCACCGAGCTCAGGAACTCGCTGGCGACCCAGGGCACGCAGGCGGCGAGCGCGGCGGCGGCGCCGAGCAGCAGCCACGGCCGCGCGGAAGAAGAGGACAGGGAACTCATCGCGAGAACAATCCGTTGGGCCGCCAGATCAGCACGCCGATGAACACGGCGTACGACAGCAGCATCTTGAGCGAGGGGCTGGTGAAGTACATGCCCAGCGCCTCGACCACGCCGAGCAGCAGGCCGCCGACCAGGCTGCCGGCGATGCTGCCGAAGCCGCCGAGCGTGATGACGATCAGCGCGGTCACTGTGTAGGGCTCGCCCATCGAGGGCGAGATCTCGTAGGTCATCGACAGCAGCGCGCCGGCCACGCCCGAGAGGCCCAGGCCGATGCCGAACATCAGCGGATGCAGCCGCCGGGTGTTGATGCCGACCAGTTGCGCGCCGGTGGGCGACTGCATCAGCGCGCGCACCGCCTTGCCCAGCAGGGTGCGCTTGAGCAGCGCCACCAGCACCAGGCTCAGCGCGAGCGCCACGCCGAACAGCACCAGCTTGTTGGCCGTGAAGCGCATCGCGCCGAGCTGCACCGGCTCGGCCAGATAGTCGTAGCCGCGCAGGTCGCCGCCCCACACCAGCAGCGCGGTGTTCTGCACCAGGAACATCAGGCCGAAGCCGACCATCAGGCTGCGCGCCTCGAACACCTCGACGTTGGGCGCGCGTGCCGCCACCTGCCGAAAGCACAGCCAGTGCACCGCCATGCCCAGCGCCATCAGCAGCGCGAAGGCCACCGGCACGAACAGCAGCGGCGAGATGCCCAGCGCGGTGTGGGCCCACCAGGTCAGGAAGGCGCCGAGCATCAGGAACTCGCCGTGCGAGATGTTCATGATGCGCATCAGCCCGTACTGCAGGTTCAGGCCGATGGCCACCAGCGCGTAGATGCCGCCCGAGATCAATCCGCCGGCCAGCAGCTCGGCCCATCCTCCGAAGGACATGCGGCTACTTCCAGGCCGGCTTGGGCGCGAGCTGCGCGGTGGCGCGGTCCTTCGGCCACACGACCTCGAACTCGCCGCCCTGCCATTGCGCGACGGTGCCGGGCACCGAGGCGTTCTCGCTGCCCTCGAAGCGGATCGGCCCGAGGATGGTCCCGAACTCGGTCTTCGCGATGTGCTCGCGCAGCGCCTTGCGGTCCAGCCCCACGCTGGCCACGGCCTGCTGCAGGATCTCGAGGCCGGCCCAGGCATGGCCGCTGGCCCAGCGGTCGGGCTCCTTGCCGAACTTCTTCGTGTGGGCGTCGAAATAGGCCTTGGCGCCAGGGCTGGTCTTGCCGTTCCACGAGCCCATGCCGATCACGCCCTCGGTGTTGGCGGCCATCACGTTCTTGTACAACTGGAAGGCGGTGCCGACCGAGGCATAGAAGAACTTCGGGTTGAAGCCCACCTCGCGCGCCTGGCGGCTCGCGAGGATGGTGTCGGGCGGATAGGTGATGCCGATGAAGGCATCGGGGTTCAGGTCCTTGATGCCGCGCAGCACCGGCGCCAGGTCCTTCACGCCGAGCGGATAGCTCTTGCGCTCCACCACCTGGATCTGCGTCTTCTTGAGCGCGTTGTTGAGCGCCGCGAAGTTCTCGAGGCCGAACAGGTCGTCCATGTAGACGATGGCCACGGTCTTCGCGCCCTGGGCCACCAGCAGGTCGACCAGCGCGCCCATCATCTTGTCGGGCTGCTGCAGCAGCGAGAAGAAGTAGGGCAGCCGCATGTCGATGAGCTTGCGCGACAGCGCGGTGGGCGCGAGCAGCGGGTAGCCGAAGCGGTTGGCCAGCGGCGCGACCGCGAAGTTGGCGCCCGAGCCCCAGGGCGGCAGCACCAGGTCGACCTTGTCGCTGCCCATGAGCTTCTCGAAGGTGCGCACGCAGGTCTCGGTCTCGCTGCGGTCGTCGTAGCCGATCAGCTCGATCGGACGCCTGGCGCCGCCCTTCACCGCGAGGCCGCCGGCCGCGTTGACCTGCTCGGCCCACAGCAGGTAGTTGGGCTCCTGGCTCACCTGCGCGCCCGCGGCCCAGGGACCGGTGCGGGCGATGGCATAGCCGATGCGCACCGGCGCGCCCTGCTGGGCGAACAGGCGCGGCGCCATGGCGGCGGCGCCGAGCGCGGCGGCGCCCTGGATCCAGCGGCGGCGAGGGGTGTGGAACACGGCGGTCTCCTTCGATGTTCGGGGGGTCATGCGGCGCCCGGTGCGAGCGCCCCGGCATCGTAGGAACGGCACCGCGCGAACGCTGTGCCGGCGGTGCACAAAGCGCTTGTCCCAGCGTGCAGCCGGCTAGTGGTTAACCCGCAAGGCGAGGCGGCGCCCGCGCGGCCCACAATGGGCGCCCCATCCACCCCCAATGCCTCCCGCCGCGCCATGACCGCATCGCAGTTGCTGTCGACCGACGAAGTGCCGCCGCGCGAGCGCGGCCCGGCGTGGTGCGAGTGGGTGTACCGCCACTTCGGCGGCCTGGGCTCCGACCTCTACGGCGACGAGGTGCCGTTCGACGGCCACCTGGCGGCCTCGCGCGCGGGCGACGTGATCCTCACGCGGCTGGAGGCCAACCGCCACCGGGTGCTGCGCACCGCGCGGATGGCGCGCCTGAGCGACGCGGCCTACCTGAAGATCGTGGCGCCCTGGCAGGGCTCGGCCGAGGTGGTGCAGAAGGGCCGCGCGGCGGCGGTGCGCTCGGGCGGCTGGACGCTCTACGACACCACGCTCGACTACACGGTGGCCAACCCCGAGCGCAGCGACCACCTGATCGTGATGCTGCCCAAGGAACAGCTGGCCCTGCCCTCGCTGCCGCTCGCGCAGCTGGTGGCGCGGCGCATCGGCGGCACCAGCGGCATCTCGCGCGTGGCGCTCGAGACCATGCGCAGCACCTACCAGGAGCTGCCCTCGATGAGCGAGGCGGCCGCGCGCGGCGCGGGCGAGCTGCTGATCCAGCTGGTGCGGCTGTCGCTGATGGAGCTGGCCGGCCAGCACACGCAGCAGACCCAGCGCGAGGCGCTGGCCGACCGCATCCGCCACCACGTGGCGCAGAACCTGCACGACCCGGCCCTGTCGGTCGAGGGCATCGCGCAGGCGCTGCGCTGCAGCAAGCGGCTGCTGCACGGCGCCTTCGCCGATGGCGAGGACACGCTCGCGGGCTACATCCAGCAGCAGCGGCTGGCCGCCAGCATCCGCGCGCTGCGCGACCCGGCACGCGTGGCCGAGCCCGTGACCGCCATCGCGCTCGCGGCCGGCTTCGTGAACCTCTCGCACTTCAGCCGTGTGTTCCGCGCCCACACGGGCCTGAGCCCGAGCGATTTCCGGCGCCAGGCACTCGGCTGAAGGCGGCGGTCCGCGGCGCTGCGGATAATGGTCGCCTCCCCCGCCCCACCGCAGACGCCATGACCCTGTCCGCCTACCTGCTGTTCCTGCCGGCCTGCTTCGCCATCAACATGGCGTTCGGCCCCAACAACCTGCTCTCGGTGAGCAACGGCGCGCGCTACGGCATCGCGCAGGCCGTGACCGCAGCGGCCGGCCGCCTGGTCGCCTTCGCGCTGATGATCGCGATCGCCGGCCTGGGCATGGGCGCGGTGCTGGTCGCCTCCGAGCTGGCCTTCGACATCGTCAAGTGGATCGGCGCCGCCTACCTCGTGTGGATCGGCATCCGGCTGCTGCGCGCGCCCGCGCCCGAACTGGCGCAGCAGGCGCGCGAGCTCGCGGGCCCGCCGCCGATGCGCGTGCTGGTGCGGCAGGAGTTCACCGTCGCCGCGGGCAACCCGAAGGCGATCCTGGTGTTCACCGCCTTCTTCCCGCAGTTCGTGGTGCCGGGCGCCTATGCCTCGAGCTACCTGCTGCTGGGCCTGACCTTCCTGGTCTTCGAGGTGGTGGCGATCGCGCTCTATGCGCTGCTCGGCGCGCGCATGCGCCGGCTGGCCGGCGGCAGCCGCGCGATGCGCTGGTTCAACCGCGTGAGCGGCAGCATGATGATCGGCTTCGGCTGCCTGCTGGCGTTGACGCGGCGGCCGAGCTGATCGACGCCCGCCCTCTCTTCCGGCTTCAAGCCTTCAGGTACTCGGCCTTGGTGCCGAGCCAGCGGTCGATGTGCCGCCGCGCCAGCTCGGGATGCTGCTCGAGCATGCGCGGCGCGAGCTCGCGCGCCCAGTCGAGCAGCAGCGTGTCGGTCGTGAGGTCGGCGAAGCGCAGCAGCGGCGCGCCCGACTGGCGCGCGCCGAGAAACTCCCCGGGCCCGCGGATCTCGAGGTCGCGGCGCGCGATCTCGAAGCCGTCGCTGGTCTCGGCCATCGCGCGCAGCCGCGCGCGCGCCGCCTCGCCGACGCGGCCGCTGTCGCCGGGCGCATAGAGCAGCACGCAGGCCGAGGCCGCCGCGCCGCGGCCCACGCGCCCGCGCAGCTGGTGCAGCTGCGACAGGCCGAAGCGCTCGGCATGCTCGATCACCATCAGCGAGGCATTGGGCACGTCCACGCCGACCTCGATCACCGTGGTGCTCACCAGCACGTGCATCTGGTTGGCGGTGAAGGCCGCCATCACCGCCTGCTTCTCGGCCGTGGGCATGCGCGAATGCAGCAGGCCGACGTTGACCTGCGGCCCGAGCAGGTCGGCCAGCTCGTCGCGCGTGGCGGTGGCGTTGCGCAGGTCGACCGCCTCGCTCTCCTCGATCAGCGGGCAGACCCAGTAGACCTGCCGGCCCTGCTCGATCTGCGACTGGATGCGCGCGATCACCTCGTCGCGCCGGTGCTCGGCCACCAGCCGGGTGACGATCGGCGTGCGGCCCGGCGGCAGCTCGTCGAGCGTGGAGACGTCGAGGTCGGCGTAGTAGCTCATCGCGAGCGTGCGCGGGATCGGCGTGGCGCTCATCATCAGCAGGTGCGGCTCGAGCTCGTCGCGCGCCTTGCCGCGCAGCGCCAGCCGCTGCGCCACGCCGAAGCGGTGCTGCTCGTCGATGATGGCCAGCGCGAGGTTGTGGAAGCGCACCTTCTCGGAGATCACGGCATGGGTGCCGATCACCAGCGCGGCCTCGCCGCTCTCGACCGCCGCGCCCATGGCGTCGCGCTCCTTCTTCTTCTGGCTGCCGGTGAGCCAGGCCACGCGCAGGCCGCGCTCGGCCAGCAGCGGATCGAGCCAGCCGACCAGCTTGCCGAAATGCTGGGCCGCGAGGATCTCGGTCGGCGCCATCAGCGCGCACTGGAAGCCCGCGTCGATGCAGCGCGCCGCCGCGAGCGCGGCCACCACCGTCTTGCCCGAGCCCACATCGCCCTGCAGCAGCCGGTGCATCGGCAGCTCGCGCCCGAGGTCGCGCGCGATCTCCTCGCCCACGCGCGCCTGCGCGCCGGTCAGGCCGAAGGGCAGCACGGCCAGCAGCGCGTCGTGCAGCGAGCCCTTGCCGCCGACCGGCGCGGCCGCCATGTCGAGCATCGGCGCGCGCTGCGCCGCGCGCTCCATGCGCGCCTGCATCTGCGACAGCTGCTGCGCCAGCAGCTCCTCGGCCTTGATGCGCTGCCAGGCCGGGTGGCTGTGGTCCTCGAGCGTGGCCATCGCCACGTCGGGCGTCGGGTAGTGCAGGAAGCTCAGCGCGGCGCGCAGGTCCCAGGCGCCGCGCAGGCCGATCTGCACCGGGATGGTCTCGTCGAGCACCGCGCGCGCGAGGCCCGAGCGCACCTCGCGC
Source organism: Variovorax sp. FG153 (assembly GCF_057809595.1). Taxonomy (NCBI): domain Bacteria; kingdom Pseudomonadati; phylum Pseudomonadota; class Betaproteobacteria; order Burkholderiales; family Comamonadaceae; genus Variovorax; species Variovorax sp. FG153. The sequence goes on along the minus strand of NZ_JBMDKG010000020.1, from coordinate 14,772 downwards.
CGCAGCACCGGCTGCGCGAGGCCGGCCACGGTCGGATAGACCGGCGTGAGCGCCTCGGGCAGCGCGGTGCCCGCGGCCTTGACCGTGGGATGCATCATCTGCCGCCCGACGAAGCCGCCGCGCACCTCGCCGCGCACGCGCACCCGCGCGCCCACCGCGAGCTGCTTCTGCTGCGAGGGATAGAAGTTGAAGAAGCGCAGCTGGCAGGTCTCGCCGCCGTCGTCGATGGTCACGATGAGCTGGCGCCGCGGCCGGTAGGCCACCTCGGCTTCGGTCACCACGCCCTCGATCTGCGCGGTGTCGCCGTCGCGCGTGTCGGCCAGCCGCACCACCCGGGTCTCGTCCTCGTAGCGCATCGGCAGGTAGAGCGCGAAGTCGATGTCGCGCACCAGGCCGAGTTTGCGCAGCGCGCGCTGCACGACGCTGAGGCCGCTGCCCGGTGGGCCGGCCGGAGCGGCGGGTGCAGGCGTGGCGGCGCCCGGTGCGCCCGGTGCGGCGGCGGGTGTGGAGGCTTTCTTCTTGGCGGGCACGGACAGGTCTTCTAGCGTGGACGGCAAAGGTCCGTCAAGGCGCCGCGCGCATCGGGAAACATGAACTGGAAGCCGCCGTGCAGCAGCCGCGCGGGCACCACGCGCTGGCCTTCGAGCAGCAGGTCGGCCTGCTCGCCGAGCAGCAGCTTCACGGGCGCCGCGGGCGTGGGCATCCAGCAGGGGCGATGCAGCACCTCGGCCGCGACGCGCGTGAAGTCGTGCTGGCTCAGCGCCCGCGGCGCGGTCACGTTGAAGGCCTGCGCGGCCGGCGTGCCAGCTTCGCGTTCGATCTGGGTCCAGGCATGCGCGAGCGCGCGCACCAGGTCGTGCACATGCACCCACGACAGCCACTGCCGCCCGCTGCCCAGCCGCCCGCCGACACCGAGCCGCACCGGCAGCAGCAGCTGCGGCAGCGAGCCCTGGTGGCCCAGCACGAAGCCGAAGCGCATGCAGGCCACCTGCACGCCCAGCGCGACCGCGGCCTGCGCCGCCTGTTCCCAGCGCTGGCACAGGCGCGACATGAAGATGTCCTGCGGCGGCGCCTCCTCGTCGAGCGCGGTGGCATCGCCCTGCGGCTGCACGCCGTAGTAGCCGATGGCCGAGCCCGACAGCAGCAGCCAGGGCTTGCGCGGGCGCGCGGCCATCCATTCGACCAGCTGCCGCGTCAGGCCCTCGCGGCTGGCCAGCAGCTGGCGCTGGCGCCGCTCGCTCCAGCGCGCGCCGAGGATGCGCGCGCCCGCGAGGTTGACCACCACCTCGATCTCCTCGGCCGCGGGCAGCTCGGCCAGCGACTGCACGCAGCGGACCGCGCCGCCGAAGTTCCAGGCCGCCGCGCGCGCATCGCGCGTCCACACCGTGACCGCATGGCCGTCGGCCAGCAGGTGGCGCACGAGGATCTGGCCGATGAAGCCGGTGCCGCCCGTGACCAGCACGCGCCGCGGCCGCGCGCCGAAGCGCACCGGCGCCTCGGTCTCGCGCACCCGCGCCTGGCGCCGGCGCCGCAGCAGCGCGCGCGCCGCGAAGGCATCGCGCAGCCCCGACACGCCCACCCCCACGCCGCACAGCGCGAGGAAGGCGCCGAGCCAGCCCTGCGGCTGCCAGGCGAGCGCGGTCGGCTCGGCAGCCCAGCCGACGGCCGCCAGCGCGAGCAGCGCGATGAAGGCGCCCGCGTTGATCGCCAGCACCGTGTGCGTGACGCGCTCGGTGGCCGGCAGCAGGCGGCTGCGGTCCTCGACCACGAAGTCCCACAGCGTGAGCACGATCTCGACGCCGAACACCGCGAGCAGCACCCAGGCCCAGGCGCCATGCCAGGCCCAGGACGAGAGGCCGATGAACAGCAGGCAGTAGATCGACGAGCGCGTGGCATGGATCGCGAGCTCGCGCCCGGCCGAGGCGCGCCGCGGCAGCGCCTCGGTGCCCTCGTGGTGGTAGAGCGTGTCGAAGGCGCCGAGCGCGCCCTGGGCCGCCATCAGCTGCAGCGCCAGCAGGTGCGTGTCGATCATGCGGGGGCGGACACTTCCTCGAACACGCCGACCTGGGTGAAGGTGGTGCCCATCAGCGGGTGGCGGATCTCGATGCGGATGTTGAAGCGCTCGGGCGTCTCGTTGTGGTGCCAGAGGAAGGTCTTGCCGGGCGTGAGCAGGACCGGCAGCGGGATGCGCCAGCCGAGCAGCTGCCAGAAATAGCCGTCGCTCTGGAAATGCAGGCTGCCCTTCTCCACGCTGAGCACCAGCTTCATGCCCAGCCCCATGCCGACGTACTCGAGCACCTCGCCGCGCTCGCTCTCGCGCATGAAACTGGTGAACTGGATCGGCCGACGCCCGTGCAGCCGGTAGATGCGCTGCTTGTAGATCGCGGGGTCGCCGGGCTTCGCGTAGACCTGGATCTCGACCGGGAAGTCGGCGTCGCTGTAGGGGATCAGCGCGCCCTGGATCAACGGCTGCGTGAGATGGCCCAGCAGCCGGCCGAAGCGCGAGCAGCACAGCTCGCTGAGCCGGCCGCGGTAGTGCAGCGCCTTGCCGGGCGAGGGGTTCTTGTCGAAGCGGCGGCGGATGTCGGCATGCAGGCCCTGCCAGGCGGCGCCGAGGATCTTCTTGAAGAGCTCGCCCTCGGAGGGCCCGGGCGTGGACCCGGCCTCCTGCGTGACGCGCGCTGCATGTGTATCGACCATGCGGCGATTCTGCCTCGCCGGCCCTCGCCCGACCCCGCGGCGGCGCCCGGTTTTCGCGCCATGGGACAATCGCCGCCTCGCTCTCCGAACGGCCCCTCGCGGCCACCTTCTTGGAACGGGCCCGTCCGGCCCTCAAGCATCATGCGCGCCTTCACGCTCTCCGATTTCGATTTCGCCCTGCCGCCCGAGCTGGTGGCGCAACACCCGGCCACCGAACGCACCGCCTCCCGCCTGCTCGACGGCACCGGCCCCGCCCCGGCCGACCGCATCTTCCGCGACCTGCCCTCGCTGCTGCGCGAGGGCGACCTGCTGGTCTTCAACGACACCCGCGTCGTCAAGGCGCGCCTGTTCGGCGAGAAGCCGACCGGCGGCAAGCTCGAGCTGCTGGTCGAGCGCGTGCTGCAGGGGCAGGAGGTGGTGGCCCACATGAAGGTCAGCAAGAAGCCGCCCGTGGGCACCACGCTGCAAATGGTCGGCGGCTTCCGCGCCACCCTGCTCGGCCGCTGGCCCGAGGAGGACGGCGCCCTGTTCCGCTTCGCCTTCGAGAGCGACAGCGGCGAGAACCCCTACCTGCTGATGGAGCGCTGCGGCCACGTGCCGCTGCCCCCCTACATCACGCACGACGACTCGGCCGAGGACGAGCGCCGCTACCAGACCGTGTTCGCGCGCGTGCCCGGCGCCGTGGCCGCGCCCACCGCCGCGCTGCACTTCGACGAGGGCCTGCTGGCCGCGCTCGAGGCACGCGGCGTGCGGCGCGCCAACGTCACGCTGCACGTGGGCGCCGGCACCTTCCAGCCCGTGAAGACCGAGAACATCGCCGAGCACACCATGCACGCCGAACGCTACGAGGTGCCCGAGGCCACGCAGCGCGCCATCGCCGAATGCAAGGCGCGCGGCGGCCGCATCGTGGCCGTGGGCACGACCACCGTGCGCACGCTCGAGTCGTGGGCGAAGAGCGGCGAGGCCGCGGGCGACACCCGCATCTTCATCACGCCGGGCTTCGCCTTCGCGCACGTCGACCTGCTGATCACCAACTTCCACCTGCCCAAGAGCACGCTGATGATGCTGGTCTCGGCCCTCGCGGGCTACGAGCGCGTGATGGCGCTGTATGCGCACGCCATCGCGCAGCGCTACCGCTTCTTCAGCTATGGCGATGCGATGCTGCTCGCGCGCCAACCGAGAACAGAGGACTGACCCCCATGCTGAACTTCGAACTCCTCAAGACCGACCCCGACAGCCACGCGCGCCGCGCCACGCTCACGCTCAACCACGGCGTGGTGCAGACGCCGATCTTCATGCCCGTGGGCACCTACGGCACCGTCAAGGGCGTGATGCCTCGCAGCCTCGAGGAGATGGGCGCGCAGATCATCCTGGGCAACACCTTCCACCTGTGGATGCGCCCGGGCCTGGACGTGATGCAGAGCTTCGGCGGGCTGCACCAATTCGAGAAGTGGAACAAGCCGATCCTCACCGACTCGGGCGGCTTCCAGGTCTGGTCGCTGGGCGCGATGCGCAAGATCAGCGAGGAAGGCGTGAAGTTCGCGTCGCCGGTCAACGGCGACAAGCTGTTCCTCACGCCCGAGGTCTCGATGCAGATCCAGACCATCCTCAACAGCGACATCGTGATGCAGTTCGACGAGTGCACGCCCTACGACACCAAGGGCCACATCACGACCGAGGCCGAGGCACGCATCTCGATGGAACTGAGCCTGCGCTGGGCCAGGCGCTGCCAGGCCGAGTTCGAGCGGTTGCAGAACCCGAACGCGCTGTTCGGCATCGTGCAGGGCGGCATGTACGAGAACCTGCGCGAGGAATCGCTGGCGGCGCTGGTCGACATGGACTTCCCCGGCTACGCCATCGGCGGCGTGAGCGTGGGCGAGCCCAAGGAGGAGATGCTGCACATCATGGGCCACACGCCGCACCGGCTGCCCGCGAACAAGCCGCGCTACCTGATGGGCGTGGGCACGCCCGAGGACCTGGTGCAGGGCGTGGCCGACGGCGTCGACATGTTCGACTGCGTGATGCCCACGCGCAATGCGCGCAACGGCACGCTGTTCACGCGCTTCGGCGACCTCAAGATGCGCAACGCGCGCCACAAGAGCGACCCGCAGCCGATCGATCCGAGCTGCACCTGCCACGCCTGCGCGGGCACATCGGGCGTGAGCTGGAACGACGGCGGGCGCGAGGGCTTCAGCCGCGCCTACCTGCATCATCTCGACCGCTGCGGCGAGATGCTCGGGCCGATGCTCACGACCATCCACAACCTGCACTACTACCTGAACCTGATGCGCGAGATCCGCGAGGCGCTCGACGCGGGAACGTTCACGGAATTCCGCGCGCGCTTCAAGTCGGAGCGCGCGCTGGGCGTCTGAGACGCGACGGGCGTTCCGCGCTAACCTCGCGGGCTTCCAGGCTGTCGTCTTCCACGCCCATGAGCACCGCACCCTCGCCCTATACCGCGCGCTATCCCTCGCTCGCCGAGCGCACCGTCTTCATCTCGGGCGGCGCGAGCGGCATCGGCGAGTCGCTGGTGCGGGCCTTCCATGCGCAGGGCGCGAAGGTCGGCTTCTGCGACATCGACAGCACCGCGGGCCAGGCGCTCGCGGGCCAGCTGCGCGGCGAGCATCCCGCGCTGTTCCTGCCCTGCGACGTGACCGACACGGCCGCGCTGGGCGCCACCATCGACGCGGTGCGCTCGCACTTCGGACCGGTGGGCGTGCTGCTCAACAACGCGGCCAACGACCGCCGCCACGAGATGGCCGACGTCACCGACGAGGACTTCGACCGGCTGGTGGCCGTGAACCTCAAGCACCAGTTCTTCGCCGCGCAGGCGGTGGCGCCCGACATGCGCGCGCTGGGCGGCGGCTCGATCGTCAACTTCGGCTCGGTCAGCTGGATGATGAAGGGCCGCGGCTACCCGGTCTACCAGGCCTGCAAGGCCGCGGTGCGCGGCCTCACGCGCTCGCTGGCGCGCGACCTGGGCAAAGAGAACATCCGCGTCAACACGATCGTGCCGGGCTGGGTGATGACCGAGCGGCAGCTGCGGCTGTGGGTCAAGCCCGAGTCGGGCGCGGAGATCGACGCGGCCCAGTGCCTGCCGGGCCGCGTGATGGGCGAGGACATCGCGGCGATGGCGCTGTTCCTGGGTGCCGACGATTCGCGCATGTGCACGGCGCAGGACTACGTGGTGGACGCGGGCTGGACCTGAGCGCCATCTCGCACCGCCAAAAGAAAAAGCCCGGCACTGCCGGGCTTTTTTTGCTGGACGCGGGCCGCGCGCGGATCAGTCGCGCAGTTCGGCCGGCACCTTGCCGCCGTTGGCCGCCAGCTTGGTCATGACCTGGCGGTGCAGCCAGATGTTCATCTTGGCGCTGTCGCTGGTGTCGGCGCCGTAGCTCAGTTCGGCCGCGAGCTGCTTGCGCGCGTCGAGGCTGCTGTCCAGGCCCAGCAGCTTCATCAGGTCGACGATGGAGGTGCGCCAGTTGAGCTGCTTCGCGCCCGGCATGCCGTCGAGCAGGGCCTCGACGTCGACCACCGTGATGGCCGGCGGCGGTGCGGCGGCGGCCGGGGCACCCGCGGGTGCCGGTGCGGCGGGGGCAGCGGGTGCCGTGGCCGGCGGTTGCGCGGCCTGCGCGGACGGGAAGATCTTGGAAAGGATGCTGCCGAAGATGCTCATTGCGCGTACTCCTTCGAGATGAGACGGGGGACGGACCGGGGCTGCGGCCGCGAATGCGGCGCAGCGGGCGGTTGTAGCACGAGCGCGTGACCGCCCTCCTCAGGCCGCGGGTTGCGGCGGGGTCCGGGGCGTGAAGGATTTCGCGTCCGGCTCCGACGATGCGGCCGAGGCACCGCAGGCATGGCAGAAGCGCGAGAAGGCACTCTTGCGCGTCTCGCAGACCTCGCAGTGGTCGTGCAGGCCGATGCCGCAGTGCGGGCAGAAGTCGATGGCGGTGTTCTTCAGGTCCACCGGCCGCTCGCAGCCGGGGCACACGCCCTTGTCGAGCCGCGCCAGCGCGGTGTCGTAGCTCAGTTCCTCGCGCCGCACCTGGTCGGGCTGCTGCTCGGCCAGCTTCTGGCGCGCGAGGTAGTTGTTGAGCGCGACGATCGCGTAGCGCCCCACCAGCACCGTGATCACGATGCCCACCGCGTAGCGCACGTAGCCGCCGTAGCTCGGCAGGTAGGGCACGAGTTCGACGAAGAAGGCGAACAGCGCGAACAGGATGAAGCCCCAGACGAAGGGCCACCAGGTGCTCTTGCGCTTCTTCACGAACAGCCAGCCCGCGATCACCAACAGCGGCAGCGTGAGCGCGAGCCGGTAGGCGAACACGCGCAGCTCGATGCGGCGGTACTCGGCGTCGAGCTTGAGCTGCGCGTCGCGCTCCAGCTCGGCCAGCGCGGTGCGCGCGCGCTGCTCGGCCTGGCGCGCGTCGAGCATGCGCTGCTGCTGCGCGTTGACCTGGCGCTGCACCGCCTCCTCCTTCTGCTTGATGGCGTCGAGCGCCTTGGTGCGCGCGATCAGCTCGGGATCCTGGTCGGGCTGCGCGGTGGCGCGGCGCGTGGCGATCCAGTTGCCGAAGGTCTCGCGTGCATTGGCGCCGGCCTGCTGCGCGGCCTGCAGCTGCAGCCGGATCTGGTCGAGGTCGCGCGAGGCCTGCAGCTCGGCCGCCTCCGAGGCCTTGACGGTGGCGCGCAGCGGATCGGCCGCGCGGTGGTCGATGAAGTCCTCGATGGTGCGCACGCGCTCGACCTGCGGCAGGTCGCCCACGATGGTGCTGCCCAGCCCGATCAGGAAGCCCGCGAACACCAGCGCCACCAGCCAGAGGCCGCGGCGGAACCATTTCTCGGAGAGGCGCAGGGATTTGCTCATGTCGTCGTTCCTTCCATTCTTCTCGTGCGGGCCGTGCTCACAGCTTGAACGCCACCGGCGCCGCGCCCAGGCCCGCGCGCTGCAGCCATTCGAACACCGAATCGACGGTCACGGTCTCGATGCGGTCCGAGAAGCGCTTGTCGTTGGGATGGTCGTCGAAGGCGATGTTGGCCGAGCCGATGCGCCCGCCCAGGCGGGTCAGCGGGCCAAGCTTCAAGGTGGTGGGCTCGTAGCCCTTGAACTGCAGCCAGGCCTGCGCCTGCGAGCGATTGGCGATGGTGGCGGGCTCCATCGCGGCGGCCAGCGTCTCGAGCGCCCACTGGTTCGACTGCTGGTACTTGCGGCCCCAGGCGTAGCTGACGACGCTGTAGGGCGCGACATGCAGCCGCACCAGGCGCGGCGTCGGCTCCTGCAGCGCGGCCAGCAACTGCGCCTGCACCTGCGGCGTGGGCACGACCCAGGCGGTCTCGTAGCGCCAGAGGTCGTCGAGGAAGAACTCGCCGAGCCCCTGCCGATAGACCGCCGCCACCGCGGTGCCGCACTGGTTGAGCTTGTGCACCACGCGCCACGGGCCGGCCTCGGTCTTGTAGGCCAGGCCGAGGTGCGAGTAGCGCAGGCCGTACTTGCTCAGGTCCTGGCCGGCGCGCGCCAGCACGACGACGCGCGCGCCGCTGGCATCGAGCTGCTGCGAGGTGCGTTCGGCCAGCTCCATGCCCTTGGCGATCAGCGCGGCGCCGGGCTTGACCTGCTCGCACGAGCGGCCGGCCTGCGCCTGCGTCGCCGCGGCGGCCACGGCGAACGCGGCCAGCGCCAGGAAAGCGGCGCGCTTCACGACAGCCTCTCGTTGGCCAGCAGCGCACGGCCGATGGCGTTGGGCACGAAGGCCAGCACCTCGCCCGCGGCCGAGAGCACGACGCCGGTGCCGATCACGCTGACGACGATGGCGGTGCCGACCGCGGTCGAGGCGCCCTGCGCCACGCGGCCCGCCACCTTGACGCTGGCGCGCGCGCCGTCGGCGGCGCGTTCGAGCACGTAGACCGTGCCGTCGGCCGAGGCCTCGACGGCGACCACGGTCAGGATCGAGCCGCCGACCGAGAGCGCGGCCGGCACTTCGCTGGCCTTGGCGGCCGAGGCGCCGGCGGCACCGACCGCGGAGGCGCCGACCAGCACCGAGGCCACGGGCAGCATCGACAGCGCGATGGAGGCATCGCTCTGGGCGCGGGCCACGGGCGCCGCGAGCGCGGCGAAGGCGGTGCAGGCGGCCACGAGGACGGTGGCCAGGGACTTGCGGGCGAAAGCGGTGTTCATGATCGGACTCCTTGCGTGCCGGGTGCGGGCGGTCATTCGGCGGCCGGGGCCTGGGCGGCTTCGACGCGGGCGGCGTGGCGGCCTTGCAGGCGGGCTTCGGCGAGGTCGGCCTCGTGGCGGTCGCGCAGGGTCTTGGCCAGCGTGAAGGCCGAGCTGATCAGGAACAGCCAGCTCACGCCCAGGAAGGCCTTGTAGGTGTCGTTGATCTCCATGCGCAGCAGGCCCCAGCCGGTCAGCAGCATCGCGACGAAGAAGCTGCCCCAGACGACCAGCTTCCACATCGGCAGGTCGCGGCCGGCGGCATGCTGGTTGTCGCGCACGAACTTCGACAGCACGAAGGCCGTGCTCAGGCAGAACACATAGCCCATCACCATGAAGGCCCGGTCCAGTGCCTCGCCCGGCAGCCAGCTCAGGCCGGTCGCGCAGAGGAAGACGGCGATCGCGAAGGACGCCCAGACCTGGAACTGCCAGGCCCGCGTGTCGCGCTGGACCGGAGCGGTGGTGATGGTGTTGGCTATATGGGTTTGCATGAGTGCCTCGCGGCGTAGTGAAGGTGGGCGGATGATGGTCCGCCCCCGCGCCGCGGGACTCGAATGATTCGACCGGTTCAGCGTTTCGGCTCCGGCGGTATCTCCAACGGATACTTTTCGGGGTATCTCGCCCCCAAAGAGAAAGGCCGCCCGAAGGCGGCCCGTGTCCGTGCGCGCGGTCCCGGATTCAGGGCTGCAGCAGCCCGCCCACGCGCTGCTGCAGCAGCTCGGGCCGCACCTCGGCCGGCGCCACCGGTGCGCCGACGTTGAGGCCCACGCGGCTGAAGAAGCCGCGGCGGAAGGGCTTGACCATCGCCACCGGCTCGCCGCCGCGCAGCTCGATGCGGCTGAAGAACGAGCCCCAGAGGTTGGTCAGCGCCATCGGGATCACGGGCGGCTCGATGCCCTCGGCGCGCGCGCCGTCCACGATCTTCATCACGCCGCCCTTGAAGGGCTGCAGCGCGCCGTCGCGCGTGATCGCGCCCTCGGGGAAGATCGCCAGCAGGTCGCCCTCGCGCAGCACGCCGAGCGCCTTGGCGAAGGCCGCCTCGTAGGCCGCCGGGTCTTCCTTCTGCGGCGCGATCGGGATCGCCTTGGCGAGCTTGAACAGCCAGCCGAGCACCGGCACCTTGAAGATGCGGTGGTCCATGATGAAGCGGATCGGCCGCGGGCTCGCGGCCATCAGCAGCACCGCGTCGATGAAGCTCACGTGGTTGCACACCAGCACGGCCGGGCCCTCGACGGGGATGTGTTCGTCGCCCTTGATGTCGAAGCGGTAGACGAAGCGCGACAGCACCCAGGCCACGAAGCGCAGCAGGTACTCGGGCACCAGCATGAAGATGTAGAAGGCCACCACCGCGTTGGCGATGCCGGTGAACAGGAAGATCTGCGGGATGGTGAAGCCCGCGCCCAGCAGCGCGCCCGCGATCACCGAGCTGCCGATCATGAACAGGGCATTGAGGATGTTGTTGGCCGCGATGATGCGCGCGCGGTGCGTGGGCTGGCTGCGCAGCTGGATCAGCGCGTACATCGGCACGCTGTAGAGGCCCGCGAACAGCGACAGCAGCGCCAGGTCGGCCATCACCCGCCAGTGCGCGCTCTGGTGCAGGAAGGCGCCGAGCCCCATCTCGGGCACCGCGGGCAGGCCGCGCGCGGCGAAGTACAGGTCGATCGCGAACACGCTCATGCCGATGGCGCCCAGCGGCACCAGCCCGATCTCGACCTGGCGCCGGCTCAGCGTCTCGCACAGCAGCGAGCCGACGCCGATGCCGATCGAGAACACCACCAGCAGCAGCGAGGCGACCTGCTCGTTGCCGTGCAGCACCTCCTTGGCGAAGCTCGGGAACTGGCTCAGGAACACGGCGCCGAAGAACCACATCCACGAGATGCCCAGCAGCGAGCGGAACACTACGATGTTCTCGTGCGCGAGCTTGAGGTTGCGCCAGGTCTCGCTGACCGGGTTCCAGTTGACGACCAGTTTCGGATCGGTGGCGGGCACCGGCGGGATCGCCTGCGCCACGGCGCGCCCGGCCAGCGCCAGGGCCACGCAGGCGACGGCCACGCTCAGGTGGCCGATCTGCGGCACCGCCACCAGCAGGCCGCCGGCCACCTGGCCCAGCAGGATCGCGATGAAGGTGCCCATCTCGACCATGCCGTTGCCGCCCGTGAGCTCGCGCGCGTCGAGCACCTGCGGCAGGTAGGCGAACTTGACCGGGCCGAACAGGGTGGAGTGCAGGCCCATGAGGAAGACGCAGCCCAGCAGGATCACCGCGTCGGCGCGCACGAAGCCCCAGGCCGCGATCAGCATGATCGCGATCTCGAGGTTCTTGACGAAGCGGATCATCTTCGTCTTGTCGAACTTGTCGGTGAGCTGGCCCGCGGTGGCCGAGAACAGCAGGAACGGCAGGATGAACAGCGCGCCGATCACCAGCCCCGCCATCGAGGGCTGCATCCAGCTGAGCTGCAGCTGGTAGGTCACCATCACGGTGAAGGCGAACTTGAACAGGTTGTCGTTCGCCGCGCCCGCGAACTGGGTCCAGAAGAAGGGCGCGAAACGCCGCTGGCCGAGCAGCGCGAACTGGTTGGCGTGGGCATTCGCCTCGGGCGGGGCAGCGGCGGGCGTGGTCATTCGGAAGCTTCTCCTCTTGGCGGCTCCGCGCGGCCCCCGGCGGGGAACGCTCGCGGGGCCGGGGGCTGTCGTCAGGCCGTCAGGGCGGCCGCGCCGGGATTGTGCCGCAGGGCCACGGCGCGCCAGCCGCTGTCGAGCCGCTTGAGCGCGGCCAGCACCGGCAGCGCGGCCAGGGCGGCGCACAGGTGCTTGAGCGTGTGGCCCGAGATCACGCCGTGCGTGGCCTCGTAGATCGGCTGGTCGGCCAGCTCGAAGGCCTTGGCCAGCACGTAGGCCGCGATCACCCAGCCCAGGCGCAGGCCGACGGCGCCGGGCATCGGCCGCGACAGCGCCAGCGTGAGCACCAGCGCCATGCCGCCGAACTGCACCAGCGCCCAGGGCAGCACGTTGCCGGTCTCCTGCGCGATCTCGGCCGACAGCAGGCCGGTGGTGAGCACGAACCAGGCGGCCGGCCAGCCGGCGCGCTGGCTCACGCGCTCGCAGACCGCCACCCCGATCAGGCCGGCGAAGGCGACCGCCATGCCGGCGCGGTCGGCCGCCAGCCGCGGCGCGTCGGGCGCCAGGTGATAGAAGGCCGAGCCGGCGGCGGTGGCGATCAGGCCGGCGAAGAAAAGCCAGGCGCAGTCGAGCGTGTTGTCGGGCGGATCGCTGGCCGGCGGCGCGAGCGGGAAGCCGGCCAGCGCCTCGTGGTGCGCGCGGTCGATGCGGTTGAGCCAGTACAGGCCCCAGCAGCCCATGAGGACGAAGGGCAGGTTGCTCAGCACGTCCATGGCGTTGGGCAGGCCGTGCCAGGAACGGGTGTCGGCGAAGACCAGGGCGATCGCGACCTCGGCGGCCGGCAGCGCCGGGCCGACGATGCCGATCAGGAGCAGCAGGCCCAGGAAGAAGGCCAGGCCACGTTCGCGGCGTGTCAGGGAGTGGAGGAGCATGTCTGTTCTCGAAGTTGGGTGATGGCGGGATGGCCGATCGGTTGGCGGGCGGAATTTAGTTGCCAGCCTCTCCCCAGGCATCGAGAATCGATACGAGGCACTATTTCACACCCATCGGTATCTCCAACCGATACCCAACCGGAACCCCGTCACCTTCATGAGTACCACCGTCGACCTCGTCCAGGCCCTGAAGAACGAACTCAAGAGCGCCCGCATGACCTACGCCGACCTGGCGCGCTCGCTCGACATGGCCGAGTCCAGCGTCAAGCGGATGCTGGCCAAGAGCGACATGCCGCTGTCGCGCGTGGACGCCATCTGCCGCGCGCTGAAGATCGATTTCGCCGAGCTGGCGCGGCGCGTGGCCGACGCCCAGCCGCTGCTCAAGGAACTGACGCACGAGCAGGAGAAGGCCGTGGTCAAGGACAAGAAGCTGCTGCTGGTGGCGATCAGCGTGCTGAGCCAGTGGACGCTGGAGCAGATCGTGACGGCCTACCGGATCAGCGAGGCCGAGTGCATCGGCTTCCTGGCCCAGCTCGACCGCATCGGGATCATCGAGCTGCGGCCGCTGAACCGGTATCGCCTGAAGCTCGCCAAGACCTTCCGCTGGCGCCCGCACGGGCCGGTGATGGAGTTCTTCCGCGAGAACGTGGTGCTCGACTACTACCGCGGCGGCTTCGACGGCCCGGCCGAGGGCCTGCTGCTGGTGCACGGCTCGATCAGCCGTTCGCTGGCGCCGGCCTTCCTGGAGCGGCTGCAGCGCGTGGCGCAGGACTTCGCGCAGCAGCACCAGACCGACCAGAAGCTGTCGCCCAAGGACCGCGAGGGCTACACGCTGCTCTTGGGGATGCGCAACTGGGAGTTCGAGCTGTTCACGCGGCTGCGGCGGGCCTGAGCCCGGGCCGCCGGGGTCAGGCCTTGGCGGCTTCGAGCGTGTCGCGCGTGGTCCGCGCCGCGGCGCGCGCGGCCTCGGCGAAATCGTCGCCCGACGAGGCGTAGATGATCGCGCGCGAGGAGTTCACGACGATCGGCGCGTCGGCGCGCCAGCCGGCGCGCACGGTGGCGGCCGCGTCGCCGCCCTGGGCGCCGACGCCCGGGATCAGCAGCGGCACCGTTGGCGCCAGCGCGCGCACGCGCTCGATCTCGGCCGGGTAGGTGGCGCCGACCACGAGGCCGAGCTGGCCGTTGAGGTTCCACGGCCCCTGCGCCAGCCGCGCCACGTGCTCGTAGAGGAAGGGCTGGCCCTCGACGCTCGCCAGCCGCTGGCCCTGCAGGTCGGAACCGCCGGGGTTGCTGGTGCGGCACAGCAGGAAGGCGCCCTTGCCGTGATGGCGCAGGTAGGGCTCGACCGAGTCGAAGCCCATGAAGGGCGAGAGCGTGACCGCGTCGGCGCCGTAGCGCTCGAAGGCCTCGATGGCGTACTGCTCGGCGGTGGAGCCGATGTCGCCGCGCTTGGCGTCGAGGATGGTCGGCACCTGGGGCGCGTTGCGGCGCATGTGCTCCATGAGCCGTTCGAGCTGGTCCTCGGCGCGGTGGGCCGCGAAGTAGGCGATCTGCGGCTTGAAGGCGATGGCGAGGTCGGCCGTGGCGTCGACGATGCGGGCGCAGAAGTCGTAGATGCGGCGCGCGTCGCCCTTGAGCTGCCCCGGGAACTTCGCCGGCTCCGGATCGAGCCCCACGCAGAGCAACGAACCGTTTGTTTGCTGCGCGGCGGCAAGCTTGTCGAGGAAAGTCATGGGGGCGATTTTAAAGGGCCCCCCCGGCCCGGCTCAGCCCGCCTCGGGCTGCTGCTGCGCGGCCGCCAGGCACAGGTCGGCCCAGGCGCGGCCCTTGTCGACCGGATTGCGCAGCAGGTAGGCCGGGTGGTAGGTGGCGACCACCGGCACGCCCGCCAGCTGCGCCGCCTGGCCGACCCGGCCGCGCAGCTTGCCCAGCGGCTCGCCGCTTTGCATCAGCCCCTGCGCGGCCAGCGGACCCATGGCCAGCACCAGCCGGGGCGCGAGCGCCGCGGTGTGTTCGGCGAAGGCCTCGTCGAGCGGGCGCGGGCCGCCGGGCTGGCCCGAGGCCACGCCGCGGTGCAGGCGCATCAGGTGCACCGGCGTGCCGCCCTCGTGCAGCTTGAGCGCGCGCAGCATGTTGTCGAGCAGCCGGCCGGCATCGCCCGCGAAGGGTTCGCCATGGCGGCCGTCGGCCTCGGGCGGCATGTCGGCCAGCACCAGCCAGCCGCCCTGCGGCGCAACGCCCTCGGCGGCGTCGGCATAGAGGCGGCGCGGCGCCTCGACCAGCACGGCCGCGCCGTGGCCGGCGGGAACC